>CACGNA010000001.1 GCA_902574425.1 uncultured Prochlorococcus sp.
TGATTAGCGCATAAAGAGTTATTAGTGTCTTTATGAAACTAGATCTTAGGCGGGCGATCCCTGGGCGATCAAATGCTTAACTATGCAATACTTTGCTGCATTTAAAGCATTTCTTGAGACTCATTATGGCTATATATATTTCAAACTTAAGTTATGAGACAGGAGCGCTAAGAGAAACACTAGATTGATATAGTTTGATCTAGTTTGTGCCTACTTATTTCTTTATATAGAATTACAACGACCTCTTTATCAAGCAATTAATAATTAATTTTTTTATTTAATTTATTTACATTTAGCCCAATGAACTGCACCCATATAATTGCAGCGATGATTGGTAATAAAACGATAGCAAGTTTTAACATTTTGAAAATAGTGTTATTTGCTAAACATAATAACGTTTAAATAAATAGCCAAGAAATAGGTACTTTCCTAAACTCTGACGTTAGAAGTAAGTCTCAACTAGTAAAAATTACACCCAAAAAACCTAACACCCAAAATGCACCCAAAACTGATATTAGTTAGTGATTTCTAAAATTTTACAAAATTTCATATAAAACATGTTAGCTTGTAAAAAAATTTTTATTTAAGTGAAATCTATTAAAGCATTAAGCCTAATACCAATAGCTTTTAGTTCTATTCTGTCTGTTTATGCTAACGAATACAAATTTGAAGAATTCAAATTTGATCAGGTTGAAAACAAGCAGAATATATATCAACCAAAAGATAAATTAGATGAATACATTATCAAAGGAGCAACTTATTCAACCAAGTTTGTTCCCTTAATGAATGGAGGTGCAGAGGGTGATGAATATACAAGCATTATGGCTAAAGACGCTAAAAGTCTTTTAGTTGATGCCGGATTTGATTTCGCAAATGCAAAAGCAAATGGTGAGATACAAAAAATTCCATTTTTTGCTCAAACAACTGTAAATATCTCTGGCGGAACAGAATCAGATACAAGCTTCTCAATAAATAGTTTGATGAAGCTTGGAGAACTTGCAAAAGATGAAGAAGGCGATTTAAAAACTCTTGCATTTTCTCAGGCAAGATTTGCTACTGCCACTAATGCTGATGGTTCCACTATTAACCTTGGTTTAGGAATTAGAAATCGTCCAAATGACATTTCTATGGTTGGAGCTAATGCTTTCTGGGATTACAGAATGACTGATTATAGTGATGCCCATAGCAGACTTGGATTGGGTGGAGAATATTTCTGGAAAGATTTTGAATTTAGAAATAACTGGTATATGTCAATAACTGATGAAAAGGATGTAACCATAAAAGGTACAACATATAAGGAGAGAGTAGTACCAGGATGGGATGTGGAAGTAGGTTACAGATTACCAAACAAACCAGAATTAGCTTTCTTTGTAAGAGGGTTTAACTGGGATTATAAAAATACTCAAGATAATTCAGGATTAGAAGGGTCAGTAAGTTGGCAAGCTACGCCACATGTTGGTCTTGAAGCTTGGGTTTCTAATGAAATTTCTGCTGCTTCTACAACTTTGAATAGTTCTCTTCCAGGGACGGATGAAACTTTCTTTGGTTTAAGAATGAATATCACTGGAAGTCCTGTGAAGTTTGAGAAAGCCAACTATAAGCAAAATATGATTACCCAAATGACTCAACCAGTAAAGCGTAATTATGATGTTCTTTTAGAGAGGTCAGCTGCAGGAGCAGGATTCCAGAATCGAGCAAAAGGTACATAAAAAACTTTCTAATTACATAAAAATCAAAACTTAATTTAACTTTTCCCTAAAATGTCATTTAAATCTCTTTTCAAAACAATCATAAAGACCAGTTCATTGTCCCTTATTGGCATCTCAAGTTTATCAAACTTCTCTACTTCATTAAAAGCTGAAGAAACACCATCATTATGTAAAGATGTACTTGGAACTCTTAATACAAGTACAGGAGCCTATTCTAAAACTGCTGCACAAATACAAGCAGCTGGAGTAACTTTTTGTGCAGGAACACCAGATAGATTTGAACTTGATATATACGAAATGGGATTGTGCACCTCAAATCCAATAGTTGGTTCTCCTAAAGCATTTAGCAAAGCAAATTGTATTGAATCTATGACTAGCTCAACTGCAACAACAGCTGATTTAGCTGGGACAACGGTAGACCTTCCCTCAGCTTCATCTAGGCCTGCAAACAATACTTATAGTTATGCTTATATAGTAATTAAGAATACTTTTGGACTTAAAGGGAGTTTAAAAATCAATGATGGATCCGGTGGTGTGCATCAATATTGCTCAACATCAACAGGGGGTAGTACAAACGCTGCAGCATCTTGTACACCAGTAAATCATACTGAAACCCTAAGCTCATTTGATGATACATTTTCTCCAGATTTTGGCCCTGCCGAAATGCCCTCAGGAGGAGAAGTTTCTGCGATCTTAACAGATAGTTCACTAGTTAGAGCCGGCTCAGAGGGGGCAGTTGAAAGATTAGTAGCAGTTTTTGCAACAAATGCTGGTTCACCCGTAGTTATTAATGACTCAGTATCTGGATTAGAAGTTGAATTACAAGTCACAGATGGAGGTTATGGGATTGAATTTAGTAGCAGTACTGGTCACGTTATTGATTTTGGATCAATGCCTTTCAAACCTATTTTTACTACTTTTTAATTAGTTGGATATCATTAAATAATCTTTTTTTTATAAACGCACCCAAAACTCACTCAAAATAAATCATATTAGTCCGAATTAAGCCACGCTTTATTTCTAAAAAGTCCTTATGTAACTATAAGCCTTAGTTATATCCTTATTGGTGTAAGTGCTTTAGGAGCACTAGGTCGCAGTTTCTAATCTTGTAGCCACGATCAGTATTTGCAACCCTTTATAAATATTTGAACTAGCCTCATATTGAAAATGGAGCGCTAAAAGTAGATCTAAAACGAAATAATTTAATCTACTTTGTGCCTAGTTTTCTCCTTGTATATAATAGATTAACGATTTTCTTTTAAATTTAAATTCTTGGTATTTGCGCTATCTGAAGAAAGAAATAAAAATAATATGATACTAATTAAACCTGAGAAGGTAAGTGTTAGTTGAAGAACTTCCATAATTAACCACCTTAATTATGTTTCTACTACAAAGTTAGCAGTATTCTTAGTTTTCAAAAAGAGTAAATCTCCTTACTTATTTATGGAATAGTTACTTTAAAGAATAACCAGTATAGTGAGCTTCTTCTTATATTTTTATCGAGTCACCATAGTAACTTTCCGCTATCTTAATCAATATCTAGTAGAAAAAATTAGCAAGTATTTTCTCCATAAGAATCTCTATAACTATTATTATTCAAATCAGAATCTCTAACTAAAACAACGTAGAAAAAAGTTATTTAGACTTCCCAATCTATGTCGTAATCGTCATCAATATTATTTTCCCAAACCCTAGCAAGTTCTCTTAGTAGAGTTTTTATTTCCATATCTGTAGCTCCAGATTCGTCTTGAAACTTGGTGCATATAACTTTAATTTCGTCATAAACTTGTTCTAGTAATATTGTTTTTTGATCTGGATTCGCCATTAATTTTTATCTATTACTTCTCCTCCATACTCCCTCGCTATCACATCTAAACACATAAGAATATCTTTATTTTTCAATAGATCTGTTTCACTCAAATACCTAAGAAGAGTTCTTATTTGATCAATAGTGTTTTCTTGTAATTCCTTCATTAGTAATTAATTAACATCTTCCATAAGCATAGCAACCATAAGGGTTTTCTCTAATTAATTTTAATTTTCTAGAATTTATTTTCATAGGGAAATCGCTGCAATTATTAAGCGTTTCAAGGATTAAAGTCTCTACATTTTGACCTTTTTTTCTTAATCCTTGATATCAGCATCCCATTCGTAATTCTCCAAGATAAATATTAATTGAGTCTCTGCTCTATAAATATCTATTTTTCTTTTAAGCATTTTCAGAAATCTAATCATCTAAGAATAAACCAAATACAAATTCCGATAATGACTATAACTCTCTAAATTTATTATTATCAATAAGTAAATATACTGAAGTGATTGATATGACTGAGTTCTAGTAACAAATCTAAATAAAAAAATAGACCTAAGCATGCTTAAATACTCCAAATCTTATTAACTTATAAATAAATGGCTTATTCAGAAACAAAAATTGTAATAGGTGGTATAGCCCATATTCCTGTTCTTATTTTTATAGCTAATTTTATTAAAGGAAAGTTTGAAGTTAAAAAGGAAACGTTAAAAAAAACTTTAGTTAAAGAAGATCCAGTTAAAGTAATTGAGGCAAAAGAAACTTTAGTTAAAGAAGACAAAGAAAAAGCAATAAAGAAACTATCAAATAAGCTGGATAATATTGAAGAAAAGGCAGATGAGGTTTTTGAAAAAGTAAAGAAAAAAAAGAAAGATAAGAAAAAGAAAAAAAAGAAAGATATGAAAAGAGATTAACTGATCGCAAGAGATATGAAACAAAAATATTCTTAAAATTAGCTTAAATAGTTGTCAAATATATCTCATTTTGTCATTTCAAATCAAGTAATGCTTCCTAACTATTTATTCATGCTGTGTTGACATAGTGTTCCTGGATTTGTTAAGTGCTTTGAGAACAGACTAGGTTGCACTACAAATTCTATAGCCACTGTTATTTATAGTAGTAAGTTTCAGCTTATATTTAACTCAGGATGTTGCTTTAATACTTTTGAAGCGGTTAAATTTACTTGCAAACCTAGTTTTTAAATTAGATTATTTACATAACCAATCATTTAAACAATATAGATTACTAAGGTGAAAGTCGCATTTGTCAATAAGTCCAAATCTTAAATAGGAAAGAAGTTTTAAGAGGTATCTGAATAACAGAAATATTATCTTTTTATCAAACTCTACTTTTGCATAATATCCATTTTCATATTTAATTGTTGGTCCTCTATCCGTATATGTTTGTACTTCAAACCGAACATCTTTGTGAGTCGATTGTTTAATCTTCTTAGTTAGAACTTAGTAGTATTCAGTAACAAGTTTAAATGTCTTCAACACTAATCAAGTCTTGTGATAAAAATTTGTTGAGTTACAAAGATTCATCAAATAATACACATCAAGTCGGCTTATATGCTTGCGATGAATACGACTGCCTGATGCTTGCAAGAGAATTTAACTCTTACTTAAATGACCATCCAAGCTCTGTAATCAGAATCCAATAAAAATTTTGAGGTAATTAATCATGAATTTCAAAAGATCACCATTCGCAATTCAAGATAAAAACACAAGAGATCTTGATTATGCAAAAGATTATCCAACTATTGCAGATTTAATGCGAGAACAGAAAGTCCTAAACAATAAGGAGAATACAGTTCACCATAGAAGAGATTTAGATTCTCTTGGTTAGTTTATTACGAATAGCTAGTTATGAATTCTAAAAAATCACCATTCTCAATCCTCAATAATGAGATAAGAGAAATGAATTATATAAAGGGAGTTTACAAGAGAAGGATTCAAGCTGAAATTGAATCTTATCAAGATTCTGAGGATGAAGATAAGAGAGATACAATTCAAGCTCAAGATATATTGATGCTTGATAAAATCTTAATTTAGTAAACATTTATTGATTGGAGAACCAATATTCATGATAAAAAATTTAGTAGAGATTACTTTACTGCTTCCATTGCAGTTAGTGGGTTAATATATTCTTTTTCTCAAAAAAATATATTTTCTTATCATCCTTTTTTCTATCTCGGTTAAAACAAGAAACCCCTCCAGAAATTCCAACTACTGAAAGGGTTATTAAATCGATTCGCAACTATATTGAATCAATCTATGTCTTGCAGCAAACGTAGAGTGTGCTGACGAGGTTTGGCCTCAATTAATTTATAGCAATAAAATTAAAAATTAACGAATATTGCTGATGAAATTAGCTTTTAATTTATAAGGTAATATTTTCATCCTCAAGTTTTTTCTTGAGTTCTATAGGCATATAATCAATATCTTTCTTAATTACATCAATTGCATCTTTATACTTTTCAGGTTCAGCTAAAAGCATTTTTATCAAATTGTATTGACTTTCTATTTCTTGAGAAGAGAATTTTCCCATAAAATAAGAGGTTGACATCCCTCTATATTAAATCGACTGTCAATAATTTCAAAAAAAATAATTACTATTTTTATCATAGAAAGATCTTGATTTAATAATTAAGAGAACATATAGATATTGAAAAGCTTCCTCAAAGTTAATTTAAATGTTACACAATTGGAATATGGCAGATCCAGTTCTCTATCTATCTATGGTTTTGGGATTTGGAGGTGTTTATGTATTAATCTCTTCTTTCCATGATGATGATGATGGTGATGATGATGGAGAAAAATATATTTATAATCTTGAAATCTCCGACTTAGCTAATTAGAAGACTAGTTAGTGAGAAAAGCTAATCTTTCAAATATTAAACGTTTCATCTAGAACAAACTCATTTGATCAGTTTGTTTTTTATTAACTTGTTCTGATACCCATCCATCTGGTGACCAACCCATCATGATTGACAGTAAACCTTTTAATTCATAGGAATCTTTTACCTGTTCGGTCCAATGTTCCTCATATCCACTAGGCACCACAACAGGCATGCGGTGATGTAACGGTTTAATTAGATCATTTGGTTCCGTTGTCAAAACACAGCAACTTTCTATTTCGGCCCCATTCGGCGAAGTCCACTTGCTCCAGATTCCTGCAAACCAAAAAGTCTCGTAATTTTCTTTACGAATACGGTATTTTTTCTCAAAAAACCCACTTGCGGGTATTAAACACCTCTTATATCTCCAACTTCTACTAAATAATTTGTTTTCTTCAACGGTTTCTGATCTTGCATTAAATGGTCTTGTTTTTTTTTTATCAAATGGGTTTTTAACCCAGGGCGGAATAAAACCCCAAGACATAAAGGTTGTTTTCATTTTGCCCTCATTCTTAATCACGAGAACTGGATCACCTGGCCTAAGTAATCTTTGAGTCTCATATTTAATATCAAGTCCACCAGGATAGTCTTGTTTCAAAACTTTAGGCAAATTATTAAATTCGGTATTAAGTTCAAATCTTCCGCACATTTTTTTCCAAAAACCTTATTAAAAACTCACTTTTAAAAAAAGAGCTAATTTCTTCTTATTTTAAATCTACTGTCAATTAAGACTTTTGATATTTTTACTTATTACTAGTTTTAGGTAGTTGGTAAGAATATGCCTCAAATCCATAAAGAACTACAGGTTCATTTCCTATATTTTCAACTAAATGCTTATAGTTATTATGACTTTCCACAAATGATTAAATCTAAAATTAAATACTAATTCTAGGCTGTTTCAATTTCTTTATGAACAGAAAGAAATTCCTGGTCTGTTAAAACAGGTGTAACTTCAATTTCTACGCCAAAATTATCAACCCAGATACTACTCCATTTCCAAATGTTCTGATGGTTTGAAGATTCAATAATCGCCCAACCATTAGCTCCCTCAGGGTTTACTACACGATTAACAACTTTAAAACCATCAAACTCATCACCTTCGCATCCTCCTTCCACAAAGCCAGCAAAAGCCTCTGCACCTTGCAAATGACTCTCTTGATCTGGGAATTGCCAGTGAACAATGTAAGTTTGCATAACTAAAATAATTTTTTTTAATTATTAATTATCGAATTTAAAAATTAAATAAAAAATCTTTAAACACTAATTTAAAAAAGATATAAGCTTAAATAGTCAAAAAAAAAGACTCTTGCGAGCCTAGGTGATGGGGATTTCTATCATGACAAATTAAACTGAAACTAACAACCCCATCAATAGGTAATTTTTATTACTTACAAACACCATATGTAGTGCTAGTATTTTACAAAGGGCTGGGTGATGGGGATTATCCCGCTTTTTGATTAGGGCGAAGCTTCCGCCCTTTTTTTATGGAAAAATTTACTTTAATCAATAAAAATAGATCGAGAATAAAAGTATTTGAACCTTTTGAAGATAGTTCAAATACTTCACCTATCATTAAATGCAATTATGATTTCTTATGGTTGTGTTTATAAACGATCAAGTAAGCCAGTTATGAAAGGTTCAAGGGTTGAATCTATCGAAGAAGCTAGAAAAGAATATAAAGAACTATTAGTGGCGGGATGGGGGAAAACTTATAGATACAATATTTTTTTTTAAAATGGTTAATAGGTTTACTTTACTTTAAATTTGAAATTATTAAAAAGTAATTGCTCTATAAGCTCCAAAGTGGTGGATTAATTATGAAAAAAGACATTTATTCAAACATTAAAGTTTCAGATGCATTGGGATTTTTTTTTGAATGAATAACTTCTTTGAGTATCTATAGTGAGGGAGTGGATTGCACAACAGCAATCTTATGTAAGACATTTAGAACCAAACAATATTGATTACCCTTTAAGTTTTGTTTTTTATAATCAAAGCTGATTGATAATTGTTAGATTTAATTGATGGTATTTCCACCCTCACATGTTGTTTTTGGTCTATTGCTTTTATCCATAGCAGTAGTTCTAATTTGGGATATTAGATATAATCCTTTTGGAGAAGACGAAGACGGAATTTAATTTTCAACTAGGAAGTTGGTTTGTAGGAGGTGAATGAAACTTCCTTTTCTTTCTTTTGAGTCTTGTTAAGCAACTAAAGAGCCCAGTTCCAAAAATGTAATAGCAATAGAGTTAATCATATTAAATGCTTTTATATATAGAAACAAATTTGTTCAAAATATAAATGATTAAAATTTAATTTCTAAAAATATAGCTATTTTTTCAAATTCTTTATCTTTGGCTTTGAAGTTAGAATTGCGAAACCGCAAAAGGAAAATGCTTATCGCACCATAAGTAATTGCTATTTCATAAGAATGAATAACTTTTTCTTATTTCTCATTTGATATTGCATAGTAGCTTTTAGGTGTTGCACTTCTTTTTCTAAAGTCTCAATTCTTTTTTCTAAAACTTCATTACTAGCAATATTTTTGGGAGATATATTCCTTGAAATTTATATTATTGAAAAGCAAACTTATTAGCAATAGTAAATTACAAATAAGTATTAGCGCCTATTGATGAGGATAATTTATCTAGATAAATTAGGCAGAATATAAATTTAGGGGGAATTTATGAGTGGAGATTATGAGACACTAGAAATTAATCAACCAAAAATCTCATATTTTCAGAAAAGATCCGAAAATAATACAGAATGGTTAGATGAATTAATCAATAAAATTGAAGATATGAAAAATAACATATCCAAAGCTGCTTAATAAAAGACAAAGAGCTAAGGGAATTAGAGAAATTTTTAAAAGAAAATTGCTACAATGAAGTACTAAAGATTTATATTTGAGGGTAGTTTTAGACCAAAACAAAGAATACGAATGAGATCAAATTTTCGACCAAACATTCGACTAGCTACAAACATCCTTTTAGTTATTGGTACTTTTGCTATTGCTTCAAAGATTGCTCCAATAGCAGAGTTATATCAGGAAAAAAAACTATGTATTAAATATTTAAAACATCAAATAGATCGAGACAAACTTATCAAAAGACTAAAAATTGTTAAACAAGCAAATCCATCTAGTATTTGTGAATCTATCCTTAAAATGTAAAAATGCATATTATTCCTAGAAATCTTAAGTTTTTTATTTTTTTATTTTTCTTATGTCTAAATTTCAATATTTATTCTCATGCACATATGAGGGGTACATTTCTTTCTGAAGAGGAAGCTGAAAAAAGATCTTTAGAACTTGGTTGCCAAGGAATACATAAGAATCAAGATAAATGGATGCCATGCAAAAACGAAAAAGAATTGCATATTTATTTGAGGGAATAGATGGAAAGATTAAAAACCAATAAAAGAAAAATTCACAGAAAAATAACCGTAATTTCAGCAATCCCTTTACTAATTACTATTGTATCTGGCACTATTTATAGTATTCTTCAACCATTAGGAGTAGATTCTTTTTGGTTAATCAAATGGCATACAGGTAATTTTGGCATTATTAATTTGCAACCTTTTTACTCGGTATTTCTTGGTTTAGCATCAATAATCTCTATAATGTCTGGCCTAAGGCTATTAAAAAAAGAAACTTAGATATATTCTAAACTAGGGCAAAATCTAATTAATTAATACTATTTGCTCCACCACTAACTAAGAAGATTATCGCGCCTAGTGCCATTGTTGCTACACCCATGTAAGGGTATTTCTTAATTCTTGATTTGGTAATTGGAAGCCATGAAAAATATCTATCAGAATTATTTAATTCAAATTTTTTTTGTCTAGGTGGCAATCCTAATTCCTCTCTTCTTTTAGCTTCGCCCATAATCTTAAATTTATTTATATACCAATATTAAAATTTATGTTTTACACCTGCGATTTAATTTTAATTAAAAAATAGACCTTTTAATAAGGATAAATTATTTAAAGTTTATTTAGCCTTCTTTAAATATAGATTCTTTGTATTTGCCTGATCTGATGTAAATAACAAAATTAATATAGTTCCAACTAGAAATGAAAAAATCATTGTTAAACCAACAACTTCAACCATCTCATTAGGCAGGTAATTTAAAAACATAATAAATAGATCTCTTTATTTTAAACTTAGCAATTGTATTTTTTATGTAAAGTAAGTATTCCTTCTTAAATTTCGAAAAGAACTCAGTGAGAATTTATAACCTTTACTTATTTCTATTTTAAGGATAAATCTTGTCTGAATCCATCACAATTTTCTTACTTAGATACGCCTATTTTCTTAAGCAATTTCAGGTAAGGCAAGGCCCAATTACCAAAGGTAAAAGAGATTGTCGTATTTTTTGTAGTTGGTAATAAAGTTTTAGAACGTATAGAGATTAATTTAGAGAATTTCTTAATAGTCTCTGCTTCTAGATTATCCATATACAATTTTTTTTGAACACCTCGATCTTTCTTCTGAGGCAAATAATTTTCTATAAACCATAAGACTTGATCTAATTTTGATTTGTTGGGTGAGTTATTAAATTGTTTATATTTATTTTTAAACATCTTTATTAACCTCTTAATAACTTAATTAAATTTGCCATTTATATATTTGAACGCAATAGTGTAAGCATCAAAATTATGTTCTTTTAATAATCGAGAATCGGAAAAATAATATTTTTTGTTGAGTGGGCTAGGATAACGTAATCGTCTGCGACCCATCTTTATTATCAGAAATCAATATTTTTTTATTTGGGAAAAAATCTGATAATACTCTTCTCAAATTTGAATTATCTGAAGGAATTTTATTATCCATAATTTTTGAATTAATTTTCCAATTTTCATCTACGAATAGTTCTTTATCATCCCTTTTTTTAGTTTCTAGTGAGGTCTTATTTAGAATCTTAAGTAAAAATGCGGAATCATAATCTCTAAATTCTTTATGGCTCTCTTTGAAATTTTCAATCATTATTTAGAAATCTTATGTTTCTAAATCTTGCTTGAAAAATTTTAAGAATACAAGGTATTAATTACCTAAAAATTTCTTTCAAAATAAAAAATTCGGATGAAATTAAAATATTTTTCTTTAGAAAATTTAATTTCAAAATAACTAAAGAATAATATTTAAAAAGATGAATTAATCATTTACACCATTTATTTGCTTGTTAAGTTGCAAATAAGAGGTTCAGGAAAAATGCCAAGAGTAATTAACAAACAAATTAGACTTTTACGATGGTTAAACTCAGGAATGATAGTACCATTTATTTTTATGGCTGCATCCTCATCTATTATTCTTTATGGTATTTTATTTATTCTAATAAAGTAGTTATCTAATTTAAGCAGCCAAGTTTTCCTCAGATTTAGAAATAATCATTGCTGCTTTTTTTAATAAACTAACTACTTCTTTTCTTCCTACTGCATTATCAGCTTGATGCATAATTTCGACATATTTTTTATTTATTTTTTTCATAAAAAATTTTAATATAATCCAAAATTACAACACTATTAGATTGTGTCAATCTTAAATAAGTCCCTTATGTTATTTGTTTGATAATTTATTTAAAAACTAAAATTATTCATTTTATAATCCTTAAATTTCTTTAATTGGGTGATGTAAAAAATCTTAAATCTCAAAAACCATAAAGAAATTATTATCAAAATAAATAATCCTCATAATCAGGCAAGATAAAAGGATTTATAAACAAAAAATAATCCTCCGATTAGGATCAATATTGCAGCTCCATAAAAAAGAAAAGGTATTATTGGGTATTTATATAATGTGGACCTAACTTTTTGTTGTATAGCTTTTTTATCAAGTTTGGGCAACTTTATATCTTCAGTTTTTTCTCTAGGCGAAATACCTAATTTTTTTCTTCTCTTTGCTTCTCCCATAATTAATATTAAGGTATTCCCATACATTTTAAATAATTATTATCAGCTAAATCTAAAATCTGATCCCATTCTTCACGAGATGTTTCCAAAGGGTTTTTAAAATCTTTTTCAAATTTAAGTGTACATCTTTTCTCTATATTTTCTGGAGAATTATAATTTCTTAAAAAAGTAATACTCAAATATGATAATGATGAAAAAACTATTATTAATTTAGCGATTCTAAAACTATTCATACCTTAGATAATATTTCCACATAAATAAAAAATTTAATCTTTGATTTTTATAATTAATTTAATTTATTAAAAACAATTATCAAATAATAAATTCTGTAAATTTTAAACATTTGCTGTACAGGATTTGGTTGTTTAAGGGTTAATAATCATTATAATATCGACGATAATTGTCAATATTTATGACCCAGTATTAAGAATAACTTATGCATTTGGGAATATACTTAGTCTTACATTTTTGAGTTAGCTATACAGAGAGACTGGGAGTGATCCAAAGAAAGAAATCAAATTCAGAAAAAGATAAATAAAAAAACTACTTCTGTATTTTTAACTTTGAAGAATACTTTAAATTAACAATGTAAGTCGCAACAAGAGATAGTATCAAAAAAAATAATAAGCTTTCCAAGGTAGATTGGGGCATAACCATGAGTAGTACCAAAAATGATATATCTTTAGAGAAACGAATTCTGAAGAAAAATCAACCCTTTAATTATTTTTTATTTTCAAATTAATAAATCCCAATCCCAAAAAATGAATTTGCAATAAATAATAAGCTAAATAACGTTAAGAAAATTAATCCTATCCAACTTACTGTTTTTAGAAAAAATCCATATCTATTTTTAATTGGTACTAATTTGCTATTTATAGTATCCATAGCCATCCATGCAAATAAAGGGGCGGTTAGAAAACTTCCAGTCATTGCAGCAAATACAAAATCTTTTACTCCTATACCTCCAGACCTTGCAATCAGCAAAGCTATTAATGATGCAAAGATATGTATAATCATCCAAAGTTGGAATCTATTTCGCTCTGATTTGGAATCCATGTGTCCAAAATCAGTACCTCTCAATAAACCTTGAATAGCAGAAATACTTCTAGGATATGCATCTAGACAAGTAATTGTAGTACTAAACATTGCGGCAAATGCTGCAGGTATTATGATCCATTTAGCCCAATTGCCAATGGATTTAGTGTAAAGGAGTATTAACTTTTGAGCGAAGGAGACTCCACTTCCGGAAAGCATTCCATCGCCAGTACCATACATTGTTATTGCTCCAAGAGTAAGGAAGAAAATAGCCGTAACAACAGTTATTAAGTAACCGAGATTAAAATCGAATTCTGCTTCACTAATATTTGGTTTATAGTTTGAATCTTTTGCTCGAGAAAACATCCATAAAGAAGGCCAAACACATAACTCTACTGGGCAAGGCATCCATCCCATTAAAGGGATCAAAAAAGCTAAATTTGTTAACTTCCATGGGCTGATTTCTGGTTCAAAAAAACTCATTTTTAGAGACTCATTTATTGAACCTTTAAGCAAAAGCGATAAAACTGCGAATAATGTTAAAAAAGTTAAGAGAGATACTAAAAATTTTGAAATTCTATCAAGGGCTTTATATTTACCAAGAATTAATATCATTCCAGAAACAATCAGAATTCCTATAGACAAATCCATCGCTGGAAAAGCTGAGAAAAAGGGGATATTAGTTAATAGAACACCAGAAACAAAACTTACAGCCGCTATTGTGAAAGTACCGGTAATTAAACTAACTATTAGAAATAAAGGAAGATATAAAGAATTCCGCTCTTTGAAACCTTCTAATAATGATTTACCAGTACATGCTGTAAATCTAGTTCCAACCAACAAAAATGGATATTTTAAAAGATTAGTAAGAAGGATTAGACCAACTAATGAAAATCCGAACCTCGCACCAGCAGTAGTTGAAGACAATAAATGAGAACCCCCTATTGCCGCTCCAGCTAGCAAAATTCCTGGACCTAAACTTTTTTGTATTCCTTTTGTTAAATTAATGTTTTTCATCAAATGATTTAATTTACTTTTTGAGCCCTTCTAAAGTTATTTTTTAATACTCTTTTTTTAAAAGCAACATCAGATAATGTGTGAAAAATAAAAAGTATAATTAGGAATCCTATTCGAACTTTCATAAGATATCTCCTTCAAATATGCTTTTATCAGATATTTATTTTGTATTCAACCTCTTTTCTCCATAAAATCCTCAAAAACCTATCTAAAACATCTACATCCTTTTTATCAAAACTTTTTTTTTTCTTTTTATTTTGTTTTTGCATAAATTATTACTTAAGTATTTCAACTTTAAACTGAGCCAAAAAAAACACAATAAGCAAAACTTCTTAAAACTCAACATATTTGGATTGTTTTTAATTTGAGATATATTTTTCTGCCCTTCTTAATGCTTTTATTGCACCTCTATAATCAAGATTTTTTAATTTTTCCTCACTTTTACGTTCCAACATTTTCACTATTTCATTTATCTTTATTTCATTAATTTTCAGTTTATGATCGAATATAAGATCAAATTTTGAGGAATATAAACTAGATAATTCTTTTCTATATTTTTGAATCATTTTTTCATCAAAAGATTTAGATTTCAATATTGCATTAGCCTTAATTTTGTCGTCTAAAGCGCCTTTAAAATTTCCTCGTTTAAATTTATTTTCACTTGATCTAGTTAGCTTAATAAGATTTTCCAAGATCAATCGCCCAGAATCTTCCATGTTTTTATCTGACCTAAAATCAATCCTATCAGCTTAAAGAAAAAAGGAATTTATTTTTAAAAATTAAATAAATAATTAATTAGCCAATAACAAGTCCTTTTTCAAGAAGTAAATCGAAAACCTCCACACTTTTCGTTTTCCCGAATTGGGGGGGCTTATGTAAATCTAATATTTGAGCAAGGCACATTATCCAATAAGTATCTTTTTTTAAATTTAGACCTTCGCAAATATGAGAGGGAGCCGATTTAAAACAGCCAAATTCTTTTGATATATTAATGTTCATGATTTGAGTTTCAAGTTCAAGACTTAAAAAGTCTATTTCTTGCTCAGAAAGTGATGTCCCAAAAGAATAAGATTCAATTAAAAGTTGATAATTCATGAAAAGTTTATTTTTTCAAGAAATCCAGCGTGTTATTTTTGTGCCCTCATAAATATGTCCTGATGCCTCAACTATAGGTTTTGTTTCAGGATTCATAAAAATATCATATAGAACATTTTCTGGTCCTTGAAAAATTACAATTGCTCTTTGAGGATCATCTAATGATTTGCCAATATAAAATATTTTAACTCCCATTTCTTTAAACATCGTCTGCTGTTCTTTTGCATTCATATGTGATGCATAATCCTCGAAGGTATTACTTAGTTTAAAATCTAGAATAGTTGTTTCAATATTCATAAGAGTAATGAGATATTTTTAATTCTAAATGTAAAAAATAAATTTAATAAAGATTAGATTTTATTAAGCAAAGTATTAACTAATTTTTATTTATGAGTTATAAATCAACTATAAAAATCGATTTTAATTTTGGACTCAAACATTTCTCAAAGAGAACAATGGACTAGTAAGTTGGGATTCATTCTCGCAGCTGCTGGAAGCGCAGTAGGTTTAGGCAACCTTTGGGGTTTCGCCTACAGGGCCTCTCAAGGGGGAGGGGCTGCTTTTGTACTTTTATACATACTGATTGTTTTAATTGTATGCCTTCCGGTATTTGTTGCTGAAATGGCTTTAGGAAGAAATGCAATGGCCAGCACATTACTTGCACCAGTAAAGTTAGCTGGAAGAAATTGGTATCCATTAGGAATTCTTTTCTTCATAGCACCTCTTGGAATAGCATCATATTATTCAGTAATAATGGGATGGACAGCCGATACCTTGTTCCATTCATTATTTTTTGGATTACCGAAGAATTTAACTGAAGCAGAAACCTTCTTTGGCTCGATTAGTAGTGGTAGCAGTGTTTTGTTGGGGCACCTGTTGAGTCTTGTTCTTACAGCAATAATAGTTTCATCAGGAATAAAAAAAGGTATAGAAAAGATTACTAGATATTTCATGCCAATCCTTTTCATAATTATTGTGCTTCTTGCTATTTGGGCAACTTCACTTTCGGGAGCGTGGGAAGGATATAAAACATTTTTGTTTAAGTTTGATTTTGATGAATTAAGGAACCCTCAAACAATTAGAAATGCTTTTACACAAGCTTTCTTTTCTTTAAGTTTAGGAATTGGAGTTATGGTGACTTACGCTTCTTATCTAAATAAAAAGAGTAATCTCCCAAAACTAAGTGTTGGAGTGGCATCATTGGATACTTTGGTGGGTCTTATGGCAGGACTTATTACTTTCCCAATAGTTTTAACATTTGGTTTAAGTGACGCTATTTCTGAATCCACTGTTGGTGCATTATTTATATCAATACCTACGGGCTTAGGTTCATATGGAGCGGTTGGAAGAATTGTAGCTGTTGCATTTTTTGCACTAGCTTATATTGCAGCAATAACTTCCTCTGTTTCATTATTGGAAGTTCCAGTTTCCTCTTTAATGGATAAATTTGGTTTTAAAAGAGAAAAATCGGTTTGGCTGATAACTCTATTCCTATTCTTAGCAGGCATTCCTTCTGCATTGAACTTAAACATTCTTGGAACTATTGATTCAATTTTTGGAGGCGTATTACTTATCTTTGGTGGATTCTTAGTTACTTTCTTTATGGGATGGGTAGTACCTGGAAAGTTTAATGAAGAACTTAATGTTTCTAAAGTTGGAGCCAAAACAACACGTTATTTAAAATTCATGACAAGATGGGTTGCGCCACCAATTATTGGTTTTGGACTATTTATTAGTGTGTTTGATTTACTTAAAGGCTGGGTAAGTTAGAAAATTTTTACAGATAATATAGTGCGTAAATAGGGGGAGGGGTACAAGTCAAAAAAAATTAAATAGTTTAACTTTTTTTCATTATTTTTGAGCAAACTCAAAAAATACCAGTCAACAAATAACTATTTGCAATGGTTTTTAATTAAAAAATCGATATGCTGGCTAAGTTCGTTTTTGATTTTTAAAGTCTAAATATTTTTCTCAAGAAAATGTTTTACTGCGGAACCTTTTTTTAGTAAATATTAAATTTTAATTTCTATTTAATCTCAAAAGTATCTGCAGAAACCATCCCTAATAGAATCTATATAAAATACATTTAGGTGTTTAATTTAAAGAAATAAGAACGCCTAAAAGAATAGATAACAAATTTGATGTCCACCAAATCTGATTCATTAAGAGGAAAACTTACAGAAAATTTTTCTGAATTTTCTCAACTATCTGACTATTCTTTTATGAATTCTCTTAAAGCAGATCCTCAATCAACAAAAGATGGAAATGATCATAAGTCGCGTTCAGTATATACAGGTCATTACGTACCAGTTGTTCCAACTGCTATTCCAGAACCAGAATATATTTCCCATAGCAACAAACTTTTTAAAGAACTAAGGCTAAGCTCAAATCTTATTAAAGACAAGAATTTTTGTCGTTTTTTCTCAGGTGATATTTCTGTTGCTAATTATCCAATGAGTCCTGTAGGTTGGGCAACAGGTTATGCATTATCAATTTACGGGACTGAATATACCCAACAATGTCCCTTTGGCACTGGTAATGGTTATGGCGATGGCAGAGCAATTTCTGTATTTGAAGGTTTATTCAATGGGAAGAGAATGGAGATGCAACTTAAAGGAGGAGGTCCAACTCCCTACTGCCGTGGAGCAGATGGTAGAGCTGTATTACGTTCTAGCGTTAGAGAATTTCTTGCACAGGAATTTATGGATGCCTTGGGAATCCCTACTTCAAGATCTTTAACACTTTATGTCTCACGATCAGAAATAGTTAGGAGGCCATGGTATTCCAAAGGGTCCAGGTATTTTGAACCTGATATCATGATTGATAATCAAGCGGCAATTACTACGAGAGTCGCTCCATCTTTTTTACGAGTTGGACAGCTTGAACTTTTTGCAAGACGAGTTCGTAATAATAGACATGATGAGGCCCTCAATGAACTAAAGATGATAGTTCAGCATCTTATTGATAGAAATTATAAAGATGAAATTGAATATGAGACTTCAATTGAAAGTAAGGCAATAAAACTGGCTTCTTTATACAGATCAAGACTAATATCACTTATAGCCAACTGGATGCGAGTTGGTTATTGCCAGGGGAACTTCAATAGCGATAATTGTGCTGCTGGAGGTTATACCTTGGATTATGGCCCCTTTGGATTCTGTGAATTATTTGATCCAAGATTTCAACCATGGACAGGTGGAGGTGAACATTTCTCATTTTTTAACCAACCTTCTGCTGCGGCTATAAACTTTAAAACATTCTGTTCTTCTCTTAGCCCCTTACTTTCAGAAAGCAAACAAGCTCAAGAAAAGTTAGATCAAATCGAAAAGGAATTTTCAGAATTGATGAACAAAGAGTTGAAGAAAATGTGGGCGGGCAAACTTGGTTTAGGGCATTACAACGCAACTCTTATTAATGAATTTTTTAATCTTATGGTCATTTCAAAAGCAGACTATACAATTTTGTTCCGTAAACTCTCTGACATACCTGATAACTTAGATTCTTTAAAAGACAGTTTTTATTTACCAATTAATGATGAGCTCAAGAATAGATGGGAAGTCTGGCTTAAAAACTGGCAAGCAATCTTAAAGAATGAGATAGATTTTAAAGCAAAATCAGCTTCAATGAAATCTCTTAACCCAGTTTATACATGGCGAGAATGGATGATTGTTCCTGCATATGAAGATGCCGAAAAAGGAAATTACACGAAAATAAAGGAGTTACAGGATGTTTTTAGCAATCCATATATAGAACAATCCTCAGAAATAGATCAAAAATATAATCTTTTAAGGCCAAGCCAATATTTCAACTACGGAGGCATCTCTCACTACAGCTGTTCTTCATAAATGTCGAATCCTCAAAATGCAGATTGAATAACTTAGAAAAAAATCTTATTTATTTATGGCTGTAGGCATTCCAACTACTGATACAACTCCCACATGAAGTATAGCTGGCTTATTTCCTACACTTTTGACATAGTGGGCGCCACCTTTATTACTCTCTATAAATGCATCACCTGCTTTAAAGAAATTAATTTCTTCACCCCTCACATGCTTTAATCTTCCTCTGGTGACATGAATCAACATTGGGGAAGGATGTTTATGAATTGGAGTTTTCAAGCAAACCGGAATTTTTACTTTTAAAAGTCTTAATTCAGGCTTACCCTCGAGATAATTAAAATTTTGGCCACTTAGTCCTTTTTGAACTTTAAATAATAGGTATAACTTCAATCTTTTCTTCTGCGGTAGAAGGTTGAGGCAGACCTAAAGTTCCAACAAGAAGTAAGCAGATTTGGACAATATTTTTTAATTTCATTAGATATTTGTTTTCATTTATAGTAACTAGTTTAAAAATAATAAACTTATTTATTTTTTATATAACTTTTCTAATTGATTAATTTCCTCTCTTAAATCCTTACCTCTCTTATTAAATTTATTATTTTTATTTATTATTGGGATAATCCACCAAGCTTGAAGACCTAAAAAGATAAATACTAGAATCAATAATTCAAAAATACCAGTCTGCATTTGATAAATAAACCATCTTTGTTAATAACATTATTCTAAAAGTTATTAAACATTCATGAGATATTCAATATTTCTAGGCTGCCTCTAATTCAATATTAAGTTCAATACCCTTTGAAATGATTGCTTCTTTAAATTCAATAAGTTTGGAAATTATTCTTTGTTTTTCATGATCAGTTTTATAGATATCGTCTACAACTTCCTGCATTGCAAGTGTTACTTTTTGTAGTTTAATTTCTAAATCTTCCCTGTAATTCATAAGCTTAAAGAAATTATCTTTTTTATTAAAAAACAAAACAATTATTAGTAAATAAGTACTTAACCTTAAAAGGATTGACAGCAAAACGAAAAGAATATAATTTACAGTACAAATGTATTAATAATAAACCAGCCTTTTAGGTAAAAGCATGGAGCCTAAGTATTCATTTGGATGTAGCACTAGCAAACCAAACGGATACCTACTAAATCCAGAAGGCAGCAGAATGATCTTTTTCGAAGAATGCAAAAATCCCACTAAACATAATTTAAAAATTCATACTCATCTTTCTTATACAAATCACCTTGAAGAACCTGAAGGGTACAAATCCTCAGAAAAACTAAACATATATTCAGCTTGGGGAAAGTGGCACGAACTTCGCCAAAAAGGCTGGATAGAAGCCTATTACCATTACGGATAAGGATACCCCCAAGAAAATGCTCAAAAAATCAACTATTTAACTTACATGTACCAATCTAGATACAAATACGCTACATATATCTTGAATATCACTTATTTTCAGCCAATTACTTTACATTCGTTAATAGTAGTGTTACATTATTTAACAATTACATTATTTCGATGGCTAATTCAAACGTTACTACTGAATCAGGCGGCAGGCAGAACATGTTTCCTACTGAGACACGTCCTTACATAGATGATTCTGTTTCATATGGCAGTTACCCACAAAATGCAGAAAAAGTTAATGGTCGTTGGGCAATGATCGGGATTGTTGCACTAGTAGGTGCTTATGTTTCAACTGGACAAATTATTCCTGGCATTTTTTAATGAGTCCTCTTTTAATTTTTTTAGCTGTAATGGTATTCTTTACAGCCGTACTCGTCGCTTATCTAACAAAGCAATTTCAAAACGAAAATTCAAACTATTTATCTAACAATCCAATGAAAAACTCAAACACAAAAGTTAAAACAATCGAAAAAGAAAAAATTGTTGCAGAAACTCTCAACGGCAGATTCGCAATGCTTGGATTAATTGCTGCTGTTGGAGCATATTTAACAACAGGTCAAATAATTCCTGGTTTCGTTTAAAAACTTACTACTCAACAAACCTATAACTCAGAAAAAATGGAAAATTCAAAACCAACTTATTGGCAAAACGCTGAGAGAACCAATGGAAGAATGGCAATGATGGGCTTATTTGCATTAGTTGTAAATTATGGCTTATTCGGCTGGATAATACCTGGAATTTTTTAAAATGAATTTAGGCTTACTTTTTCTTAAATCGAATACTTTAGGAGTAATAACTCTTTCTGAACTTGATTGGATAACTAATCATCAATCTGAATTCTCGAGGTTAGATATGTCTTTAGTCATCAAAATTGGACGTCTTATGGATTCTGGAATGGTTGAAATTGAAAATATATTGCCTTTTTAACTTATAAAAAATATATCGTCATGAGTGTTTGTCAATAGGGATGCTGACAAGCACTTTTTTTATGAGTAAAAACTATATATCAAAAAAAGAGATTGTTTCTTAGCTAAAAACAATCTCTCGATTACCTAATTCTTACATGAAAATTTCAAGTAAGTTCATAAATTCTAACTGATTTTTTCTTATAGTAAATACGTAAAAATGCTTTTTTATTTATCTTTTTAAACCACCTCTTTTTATCCATAGGAACCATGTAATCCAAATAGGAGGGAGAAATCTTATTAGAAAATAAATTTTATAAATAAAAAATGGCGCATTTTCACTTTGAAATAAATTTGTCAAAAAAGTAGATATAGTGACCCAGAGTAAAATTATTAATATATTGGCTCCTAACAAAGCGAACTTATTTTGTTTGAATATTTTTGGCATAAGGTAAATTTTTTATATTCTCAATTTTAAATAATCTCGAGAAATTAATTATACATTTTCAAAAAAACTTTAAATTTAAAATCCATATCCAAATAAAAAAAATACTAAATTTTAATCCCTCTCCAAACAACATCCCAAAAATAATAGGAGGCGAAAATATTAAAAAAAGAATAGAGAATAAACTAAATAAAGCAAATGATCCTCTTAGAAAAAAATTTTTTCTTTTTGTTCTTCTTAAATTTTTTAAGGTATTCCACTCCCATTCGATAAACCTGTAGAATTTTTCTGAAAATAAAAATAAATACTTCATTAATATTATTAATTTCTATCTGCTTTTCCTATTTATAAAATTAATTCCTGCTGTTAGCAATAAACTTTATCTCCTTCTTCAGAAAGATAGTAAATTCTATTTTCTGAACTTATAAAGAAAGTTAATCCCTTATATTGTGATCTTCTGAATTTATCTAATCTAAGTTTGTGTAATTCCCAATTATCTGTACTTATATCAGGATTAAATTCTTCTTCTTTTAAGAAAGGTTCATAAGTTGAACTAATTGTTGTTTTTTTGGCTAACCTTTTGTTTCGTTTTGAATAAAAAAATAATAGAAATAAAAGTACCAAAAAAACAATCAGCAAAAAAAGAATTAATAATATACTTGCCATTGTCACTTTTTCTAATTTGGAAAAACTTTATTTTGGAGAATCAAGAACTTTTCTCAATAAATTTTTTAGTAAGTAAAAAATCCTATTTTTATATTCTTGTATTTTTGAATACTTATCAAGGGTGTACTTGAATCAGATTATAAAGTGAGTCGTATTTTCAACATGATTCAAAATTCCATGAATACTCCTTATGCAAAAAGAGTAGCTGAAAAATTTAGAGAGGCTCAAAACTATTTAAAAACTAACGGTTTTGGTAGATCTACTAAACATTTACTGGAAGATATTGAAAATTCTGTTGAAAAATAATAATGCCAATACCCCCTCAATTACCACAATTACAATACGGCTACGATGATGGCTTTACAACCATTGTTTTTGGGTTAATAGGGAGTTGCTTAGGATGTATCTTAATTTTATTAATTTCATTTTTTGAATTTAATTTCAAAAAGCAAAATAGTAAGCATTAAAAGACTAACTAAACATTAAATAAGAACTCCATTACATCTCCTTCGTTTACAACATATTCCTTACCTTCACTTCTTAATAAACCTTTAGTCTTTGCATTTGCAATTGAACCAGAATCAATTAAATTTTGATACGAAATGGTTTGAGCTCTAATAAATCCTTTTTCAAAATCAGTATGAATGACTCCTGCTGCTTGTGGCGCAGTCATCCCATCTTTTATAGTCCAAGCTTTTGTCTCCTTTTCTCCGGTAGTGAAATAAGTTTTTAATCCCAGTAATTTATATGTTGATTTAATTAAAGAACTTAATCCCCCTTCCTCTACTCCTAAACCAATAAGGTAGTCTTTTTTATCTTCTGGTTCTAACTCTATTAATTCAGATTCCACTTGAGCTGATATTTTTATGCATTCTGTATTTTCACTACTTGCAAAACTCTGAACTTTTGATGAGAAATCATTACCTTCAGCTAAATCATTTTCATTCAAATTTGTTGCGTAAATAATTGGTTTTGCGGTGAGGAAGCCTAATTGCTTAATTATTAAATTTTCTTCTTCGCTGAGAGATATTGATCTAACTGAAAGTCCTTTCTGTAGCTCTTCTTCAATATTTTCTAGTAAGTTATCTTCTTTTGCTGCATCTTTACTAGTTCTAACCTGTTTTTTAATTCTTTCTCTTCTTTTTTGGAGTTGGGATAAATCAGCTAAATTCAATTCCAGATTAATTATCTCAATGTCATCCAAGGGATCTACCTTTCCAGAAACATGAATTACATCACTATCTTCAAAGCACCTTACGACATGAACTATTGCATCAACCTCCCTAATATTTGATAAAAATTTATTTCCCAGACCTTCACCTTTACTGGCTCCTTTTACTAGTCCTGCGATATCTACAAATTCAATTTTTGTTGGGATAATATTTTGGCTAGAACTTAAATTACCTAGCTCTTGTAACCTTTGATCTGGGACTGAAACTATACCTTTATTAGGTTCTATAGTACAAAAGGGAAAATTAGCCGCTTGAGCTTTAGCATTTTCTACAAGTGCATTAAATAAAGTTGATTTTCCAACATTTGGTAATCCAATAATACCGGCTTTTAACATTTGAAAAAATTTATAGAAAAAATTATCAAGAAAACATCTTCTAGTAATATAGTATTTACTTAACCAATCTTGGATAAGTTAATTATAATCGACTTGATTATTTATTTAGTTTCTAAATATTCTCTAATGCTGCTTTTAAAAAGAAATGTTTGATTTAATAAAAAAAAATATAAATCTAAGAAGTGGAATTATATTTCTTTCTCTGGCTATATTTTTAGTTTTTATAACCAATTCCTTCAAGAAAAATAAGTCAAAAGATATTTCTGATTTTGTAGTTCAAGTTAAAAAAGGAATACTCTCAGATTCAATTAATACTAGTGGTGAAGTAAAAGCAATAAGGACAAGCAATATTGGACCTCGGAAGCAAGGTGTAATAAAAGAAATCAAAGTAGATGAGGGCGATCTTGTAAAAAAAGATCAGGTTTTAGCTTCTCTTGATGATGAAGACTTTATCTATAAAATTGAAGAACTTGAATTAAATGTAGAAAAACAAAAATCTGATTTTTTAAGAAGGGAATATTTATTTCAAGAAGGTGCGGTAAGTAAAGAAGATTATGAAAGTTATAAAAATAACTACAACATAAGTAGCGCTAAACTTAATGATGCAAAAGCTGAAAAAAGTTTCTATCTAATTAAAGCTCCTTATGGAGGAAAGATAACAGCAAAATATGCGGAGATAGGATCTTATGTCTCACCAAGTACAAACTTAAGTTCAGACCCTAAAACTAAAAACTTTATTTTTGAACTATCAGAGGGTCTAGAAATTGTTGCGAAAGTTCCTGAGAGTGACATTGGCAGAATAAAAATAGGTCAAGAAGCCTCAGTACGAATTGAGGCTTATCCATCAAAAAAATATAGTGCCATAGTAAAAAAAATAGCTACAAGAGCTGTAAAAGATAATAATGTAACCTCATTCGAAGTAACTTTAAATTTTAAAGATATTTCTGAAGAAATTAAGATTGGAATGACTGCAGATCTTGAATTTAGAGTCGAAGGTAATGAAGAAAAAATCCTAGTGCCAACAGTTTCTATTGTCACAGAAAAAGGTGAAAAGGGAATTTTGAAAGTTGATAAAAACAATTCTCCCAAATTTGAAAAAATTGAAATTGGCATTAGTAGTGGAAATAAAACTTCAGTAATTGATGGATTAGAACCTGGAGAGCAAATCTTTATTGATATTCCACCTTGGGCTAAGAAGAGAAAATGAGTTTAAAATCTGAAAACTCTAAAAAACCAATTTTACTTTTAGTCGATGGGCACTCACTTGCTTTTAGAAGCTTCTATGCATTTAGCAAAGGGATTGATGGAGGTTTAACCACCAAAGAGGGATTTCCAACAAGTGTCACTTATGGATTTCTAAAAAGCCTTCTGGATAATTGCAAAAATATTAGTCCTGAGGGTGTTTGTATTACGTTTGATACCGAAAAACCTACTTTCAGACATGAATTAGATCCAAATTATAAGGCCAATAGAGATGTAGCACCAGATGTTTTTTTTCAGGATATTGAACAACTAGAAATCATTTTAGAAGAAAGCCTTAATTTACCAATTTTTAAATCTCCAGGATACGAAGCAGATGATCTCCTAGGCACAATTGCCAATGATGCTTCTTCTAAAGGATGGTGCGTTAATATTCTTTCTGGGGATCGGGACTTATTTCAATTAGTAGATGATCAAAAAAATATTTATGTACTTTATATGGGTGGTGGTCCATATGCGAAAAGTGGTAATCCAACTCTTATTAATGAAAATGGAGTAAAAGAAAAATTAGGTGTTGCGCCAGAAAGAGTAGTTGATCTTAAAGCTCTAACTGGTGATAGTTCTGATAATATTCCTGGTATTAAAGGGGTAGGTCCAAAAACTGCAATTAATCTACTAAAAGAGAACGACACGCTTGATGGAATCTATCAAGCTTTGGACAAGATTCTACAGAATAATGATAAAAAATATAAAGGATTCATCAAAGGTTCAGTTATAGAAAAGCTCAAAAATGATAAACATAATGCTTTTCTTTCCAGGGATTTAGCAAAAATAAATACTGAAGTGCCTTTAATTTTGAGTAATGGTTATGAATTAAAAAATATAAATCAAGAACTACTTTCAGAGTCACTGCAAAAACTAGAACTATCAACACTTATTAGACAAATTGATGTTTTCAATTCAACTTTCAGCAAAGGAGGGTTTGAAAAAAATAATTTGGCTAAAGAGGATGAGAAGGAACCAAAAGTCTCAAGTTCTAATGAATTAGAAAATAGTGAAAATAAAATCCCTAAAATCAACGTAACTGTTGTAAATGATTTCGAATTACTTGATAAATTAACTCAAAGATTAGACAAGACCAATCAAATAGTTTCTTTAGATACAGAGACCAATAGTTTAAATCCAATCGATGCGGAACTTGTTGGGATAGGGTTTTGTCTTGGGGAAGAAAATGATGATTTATTTTATATACCTCTTGGTCATCAAACAAAAAAAGAGACGCCCAATCAATTATCAATTGAAGACGTTTTCTCAAAGCTAAGAACTTGGATAGAAGATCCAAAAAAAGAAAAGGCACTCCAAAATTCTAAATTTGATAGGCAAATATTTTTTAATCATGGACTTGATCTTAAAGGCGTAACCTTTGACACCTTATTAGCAGACTACCTTCTTAATAATCAGGAGAAGCATGGGTTAAGTGAAATTACTTTTAGATTATTTGGATTTAAGCCCCCTTCATTTAAGGAAACAGTTGGAAAAAATAAAGACTTTTCATTTGTTGATATTGATGAAGCAAGTATTTACTGCGGTTATGATGTATTTCTAACTTTTAAGATTGTCAATATTTTCAAAGAAAGATTTTCAAAGGAAAAAGATGAATTAATCAAATTGTTCGAAGAAATCGAGCTGCCTTTAGAGCCGGTATTGTCCCAAATGGAAATGAATGGTATAACCATCGACATCCCTTATTTGGATAAACTCTCGAAAGAACTAAAAAGTACCTTAGAAGATATTGAAATTAAAGTTTATGAATTGGCTGATGAGAATTTTAATCTATCTTCACCAAAACAACTTGGTGAGATCTTGTTTGAAAAATTAAATTTGGATAAAAAGAAATCACGGAAAACAAAAACAGGATGGAGTACAGATGCAGTAGTTCTTGAGAGATTAGTCGACGAACATGAAATAATCCAACATTTAATAAAATATAGAACTCTCAGCAAATTACTTAGTACTTATATTGATGCTCTTCCAAATCTTATCAACGAAAAGACAGGAAGAGTTCATACAAACTTTAATCAAGCTGCTACAGCAACTGGCAGACTAAGCAGTAGCAATCCTAATCTTCAAAATATTCCAGTTAGGACTGAATTTAGTAGGAGAATAAGAAAAGCATTCTTGCCTCAAAAAGATTGGAAACTTTTATCAGCTGATTATTCTCAGATCGAATTAAGAATACTTGCTCACTTAGCGGATGAAGAAATACTCATTAATGCATTTCATAAAAATGATGACATTCATTCTTTAACTGCAAGATTAATTTTTGAGAAAGAAGAAATATCTTCTGATGAGAGGAGGGTTGGAAAAACAATAAATTTTGGAGTTATCTATGGTATGGGGATAAAAAAGTTTGCCCGTTCAACAGGAGTAAGTACTCCAGAAGCAAAAGAATTCCTAATAAAATACAAAGAAAGATATTCAAAAATTTTCAAATTTCTTGAACTCCAAGAAAGGCTTGCCTTATCAAAAGGTTATGTAAAAACAATTTTTGGTCGAAAAAGAGAATTTAAGTTTGATAAAAATGGACTTGGAAGATTAATAGGGAAAGATCCTTACGAAATTGACCTGCAATCTGCAAGAAGGGCTGGCATGGAAGCACAGTCATTAAGAGCCGCAGCTAATGCACCAATTCAGGGTTCAAGTGCAGACATTATTAAAATTGCAATGGTTCAACTAAATAAGAAATTCATAGAAATGAATGTTCCCGCAAAAATGCTTTTACAAGTACATGATGAATTATTGTTTGAAGTTGAACCTGATTCTTTGGAAATTACGACGAAATTAGTAAAGAAGACTATGGAAGATTGTGTAAAATTAAATGTGCCTCTTTTAGTTGATATTGGTATTGGAGACAATTGGATGGAGACAAAATAAACCTTATGAAATACTTAATTTAATATGATCAAACTTTTTAATACTTTAAGCAAAAGAGTTGAGGTTTTTAAGCCTATTGATGATGTAGTAAAAATTTATTGTTGTGGAGTAACTGTTTATGATTTATGTCATCTTGGTCATGCCAGAAGTTATATAGCTTGGGATGTATTGAGAAGATTTTTAATTTACAGTGATTTCAAAGTGAAGTATGTTCAAAATTTTACAGATATTGATGACAAGATCTTAAAAAGAGCTAAAGAAGAAAGCAGTTCAATGAAGGAAGTATCTGAAAAAAATATTATTGAATTTCATAAAGATATGGATTCTTTAGGAATAATGCGTCCGGATAGTATGCCAAGAGCAACGAATCATATATGCAATATCTGCTCCTTCATAACAATCCTTGAGGACAAAGGTTATGCATACTCTAGGGATGGAGATGTGTATTATTCTGTTTTTAAAAATAAAAATTATGGACAGCTAAGTAATCAAAATATACAAGAACAAAATATCAATCAGCAAGGAAGAATGGCTAATGATGAAAATAATAAAAAACTTAATCCGCAAGATTTTGCACTATGGAAAAAAGCCAAAGATGATGAACCATTTTTTGATTCGCCATGGGGTAAAGGTAGGCCAGGATGGCATATTGAATGTTCGGCGATGGTTAAAGATGAATTAGGAGATACTATTGATATCCATTTAGGTGGTTCTGATTTGATTTTTCCACATCATGAAAATGAAATCGCCCAATCAGAAGCAGCCAATGGCAAAAAGCTAGCGAACTATTGGTTACACAATGGAATGGTCAATGTAAATGGACAAAAGATGAGTAAATCCCTTAAAAATTTTAAAACTATCAGAGAGCTAATTAAGTCAGGTATAAGCCCTATGACTTTGCGATATTTTGTTATGACTGTGAATTATAGAAAACCACTTGATTTTAATGAAGAAGCTTTAAGGAGTGCTTCAGAAGCTTGGAAAAACATTAATTTAGCCCTTTCTTTTATGGACCTTACAAAATGTGCTTTTAGATCTATTGATAAAAATGAATCTATCGAAAAAGAATATAAAGAGAAAATAAGCTTTGAATTATCTCAAAAAAAGCTTAATTTTTCTGAGGCTCTGGGAAATGACCTTAATACAGCAGGTGCTATTGCAATTATTTACGATTTAGCAAAACCATTAAAAAACTTTTTAAACCAATTTCAAAGGGTCGAAGGTTTTAAAATAGACCTAAATGAAAAATTCTTTCTACTTGAGAATTTTAAAACTCTTGAGAAGTTAACTGAGGTACTTGGTCTTAAAAAAGAGGTTTTAGTAAAAGAAAGTAAAATAACAGAAGAAGAAATATCAACGCTTATTAATGAAAGGTTGAAAGCGAAAAAGGAAAAGAATTATACGAAGGCCGATGAAATTAGGAATTTGTTAAAAGAAAAAGGTATTGAACTTATTGATCAATCAAAGGAAATAACAACATGGATAAGGATCTAAATTTTAAGAAAAAAACCAATTTGAAATTTTTGTTTTTTAAATACACCTTTAAATGGGAAGATATTAGAAATATCAGAGAAAATTGAAATACATTACTGTGCTCGGTTCTACTGGTTCAATTGGGACTCAAACTCTCGAAATAGCTAGTGAGCAGCCTGATAAGTTTAAAGCCGTAGCTCTTTCTGCAGGAAGAAATATTAATTTATTAACTGAACAAGTTAAAACACATAAACCAGAAGTAGTTGCTATTGAGGATGAAAATCTCATAGAAGATTTAAAAGATAATATTAATAACTTAGATTTGGATAGTGCTCCCTTGGTTTTAGGTGGAAAGGAGGGGATTAACGAAGTTTCAGCCTGGGATAAGGCAGATACTGTGGTAACCGGGATAGTAGGCTGTGCAGGTTTAATTCCAACAATGTCAGCAATTAATGCGGGGAAAAATATTGCACTTGCTAACAAAGAAACTTTAATTGCGGCAGGGCCAATTGTTATTCCTGCATTAAAGAAAAATAATAGTAGGCTTTTACCTGCTGATTCAGAACACTCTGCTATCTTTCAATGTTTACAAGGATTACCCAATTATGAAAATGCAGATTTTTCAACAGGAGAGATACCTAAAGGTTTAAAAGCAATACATTTAACAGCTTCTGGTGGTGCTTTCAGAGATTGGGCCGTTGAGGATTTAAAGCATGTCACAGTGGAAGATGCAACTTCACATCCTAATTGGGATATGGGAAAAAAAATAACAGTAGATTCTGCAACTCTTATGAATAAAGGATTAGAAGTTATAGAAGCCCATTATTTATTTGGGACCTCTTACGAAAATATTGAAATAGTTATCCACCCTCAAAGTATTATTCATTCAATGATTGAGATGGAAGATTCTTCAGTACTAGCTCAATTAGGTTGGCCAGATATGAAACTACCTATTTTATATGCGATGAGTTGGCCTGAAAGATTTAAAACAAATTGGAAAAGATTAAACCTAAGTGAAATTGGAAAATTAACTTTTAAAGAGCCAGACGAGTTTAAATATCCATGCATGGGACTTGCCTATGCTGCAGGAAAATCTTCTGGGACTATGCCTGCAGTCTTAAATGCTGCTAATGAAATGGCTGTTGAACAATTCCTTAAAGAAAAAATTTCTTTTCAAGAAATTCCAACATTTATAAGTAAAGCTTGTGAATCACATATGGAGAATTTGAATTTAAGTCCCGAATTGGAGGATATTCTTGAAGTAGACAATTGGGCCAGACTTTTTGTTGAGCAAGAAATTAAAAAAGGGAAAAAATACGTAAGTATTGGATAAAAGTGAATATTAAAAAGCATCTTCTACTATGCGCAACACCCACAAAACAGAAATGCTTTAAAGGCAATGAAGGACAAAAAACATGGGAATGTCTGAAAAAGACTTTAAAAAAATTTGAGAATGATCCCTCTACAAAAAACGTTCATATATTAAGATCAAAAGCTGACTGTTTAAGGATATGTAAGAACGGCCCAATTCTTCTTGTTTGGCCAGATGGTATTTGGTACGAGAAAGTTTCTCCAGAAAAAATTTCAGAAATTTTTACCTCACATATTATTAACGACAAGCCAATAGAAAAATGGATTTTTAAAAAAACACCATTTTTAAATAGTCCTAGATACTTATAAACCAGTTCTTTACGACTTCGTCTGACCAGCAGCCATTAATCGAGTGAAAACCATTATGACCTCCTTTTTCAGTTATAAGAATAGTAAATTTATCAATAAGTTCTTTTCTTAAATTCAAAGTATCCTTATATGGAACCCAAGGATCATCCTTGGCATGAATAAAAAGCATTTTAGGTAATTTTTTTATTGAGTTTTGGACTCTAAATATTGGAGAAGCTTTAATATAATAATCCTCTAAAGAATTAAATCCCCAACTAGGAGCTGTAAATTTCTGATCAAATTCCCTTATACTTTTTAAACTTCTAATTTTTTTTCTTAATTTCTCGTTATTAAGAAGTTTTCCTTCATCATTAAATCCGTCCCATAACTGATTTTTTAAGCGGTGAAGTAACCATTTTTGGTAGATATAATTTCTAGATTTTTCAATACAGAGACTGCATGATGATAAATCTAAAGGGCTACTCACGCAGGCCAGGCCATCTAAAAGTTTTTCTCCTTTGTTTTCATCGTAATCAAAGCAGGCATTTAAAAGAATTGTTCCCCCTAAAGATAATCCAACTCCGTAAATTGGAAGATTATTCATCTTAATGAGATCTTTAAACTCTAAATTAATCAATTTTTTAAAATAATTAATTGCTGAAATAACATCACTGGAGCATCTAGCACAATAATTTCCTTTAGCCAAATATCTTGCAGACCCAGATCCTCTTAGATTTAATTTAAGAACTCCAAAACCATTATTTGCTAATTTCCTAGAGATTCTTCTTAAACCAAACCGTTTAGTTGATCCCCCTAACCCATGGGTAACTATAACAAAACCCCTAAGAGAGCTTAATTTTTCAGGTAATTCTAAAAATCCTAGAAGATAATCATATTCAAATTTTTCAGAAATAATTTTATTAATCGGAAAGAATATTTTTTTATTTTTTTTTGATTTACCAAAATCAATAACAAAAGTATCTCTCAAAGTTTGTAAGTCGCCACCGATCCAAGGAAATACTTCTCGAAATGGCTTATGTTTTAAGTAATCTGAAAAACTTGAAGATTTACTATTATTTCTCTCCAACTCCAAGATCCTTTAATTCTCCAATTAGATCATTTAATACCTTCTTTGCATCGCCAAAGACCATAGAAGTATTAGGCAGATCAAATAAATCATTTTTTATTCCGGAGTAACCTGCACTCATACCTCTTTTAATTACAAACACCGTTCTTGCTTCCTGCACATCAAGAACAGGCATCCCATATAGAGGAGAAGAGCTGTCATTTTTAGCTTGAGGATTAACCACATCATTTGCTCCTAAAACTAAAACAACATCCGTTGCTGGAAAATCAGGATTTACAACGTCCATCTCTTTAAGTTGTTCGTAAGGAACATCTGCTTCTGCTAAAAGTACATTCATATGTCCAGGCATCCTCCCTGCTACAGGATGTATTGCATAAACAACTTCAATACCATTTTGTTCTAGTTTTTTTGTCACTTCCCGTAAAGTATGTTGAGCTTGAGCTACCGCGAGACCATAACCAGGAACAATTATTACCTTGTTTGCTGATTCTAAAGTCAAGGCACATTCTTCAACACTGCAAGAAGTTATATTTGTGTATTCTCCTGATCCAGAAGAAGCTGTACTTTGTGCAGATAAAGATCCTCCAAAAAGTACTGAAACCAAAGATCGATTCATACCCTTGCACATTACTTGAGTAAGTATTAGACCTGCAGCTCCAACCATTGCGCCTGCAACAATTAAAAGCTGGCTTCCTACAACAAAACCTGCTGATGCAGCTGCGATTCCTGAATAGCTATTTAATAAAGATATAACTACTGGCATATCTGCTCCACCAATTGGCAATGTCACCCCAATACCTAGAAGAGTAGAGGAAGTAATCAAAAGCCAAATAGAGCTAGGATTACCCTTCAAAAGGTAGATAAACGCAATTAATGAGATTACTCCAAAGATAATGTTCACAAAATGCCTTGCTTTTAATTGTGTCCAACTAGGAGTAGCTAACCAGCCCTGTAATTTAGCCATAGCTGCAATTGAACCTGAGAAGGTTATAGCTCCAACAAATATTGAAATTGCAATTGAAATATTAGTAACTAATTTTAAATTTCCTTCTAGATTAGAGGGATCAAATAAGCTCATGCCAACAGCTACTAGTAGAGAGGACATTCCTCCAAAACCATTAAACAATGCAACAGTCTCAGGCATTGAAGTCATTGGAACTTTCTTTGCCAAGAGAGCACCAAAAAAACTACCAACTAATGAGCCAATAATAATCCACTTCCAAGATTGATCTGGTATGCCAGACTCCCCTAAGTAATTTGAGAGAAGAAGTCCAACAACGGAAATTAACATCGCAAATGCAGCCAAGATATTTGCCTCTCTTGCAGATCTAACTTTTGATAATCCTTTTATTCCAAGTGCTAATAAAAGAACCGCTAGAAGTTCTAATGAGAAATTAATGATACTAGAGAATTCCATGTTAATAATTTATTTTTTTTTATTTGGCTTACGGCTAAACATTGCAAGCATTCGATCAGTAACTAGAAAACCTCCAACCACATTAAAAAGTGCAAATCCAAGAGATATTGATCCAATAATTAAAAGTGGGCTGCCGGGTTCAGATTTAATGATTGCGGTTAATGCCGCTAACATAGTAATACCTGAAATAGCATTAGCTCCGCTCATTAGAGGTGTGTGAAGAGTAGGAGGAACTTTTCCAATTAACTCGAGGCCCAATAAACTGCCAAGTAAAAGAACCCAAAGAAGACTTATAAAAGACATAATTTTAAAACCTCAATTTTCAAAAACTTTATTTTGAAGAACAACTCCTTCATCGCTTAATAAACATCCAGAAATGAGTTCATCCTCTTTATCTAATTTAATTACACCATCTTTTATAAAAGGTGTAATCAAAGATGTTAAGTTCTTAGCATAAAGTGAACTTGCATCATAAGGAACTGATGAGGGTAATTCTCCCGCTCCTATAAGTTTTATTCCATCTTTGATAATAGTTTCATTTGATTTTGTTCCTTCACAATTACCTCCCTGAGAAACTGCTAAATCAATCACCACTGCACCAGGCCTCATTTTTTTAATCATGGGAGAGTCTATTAAAACAGGAGCCTTTTTACCTAGAACTTGTGCAGTACATATAGCAACATCAGCTTCAGATAAATATTTAGTTAAAGTTGCCTTCTGTTTTGAAAGGAATTCAGGTGTTACAGCTTTTGCATAACCTCCTGACTCTCCTGGTTTTTCGTCCACTTCAGGAAGTTCTATAAATCTTGCTCCTAAGGACTCTACTTGTTCTTTAACCGCAGGTCTAATATCAGATACAAATACTATTGCACCAAGTCTTTTTGCTGTCGCAACTGCCTGCAATCCTGCAACGCCTCCACCAAGAACTACTACTTTGGCAGGTTGGACAGTGCCTGCCGCAGTCATAAGCATTGGGAAATATCTATCTAACTCACTTGCAGCTAAAAGAACTGCTTTATAGCCAGCGATATTGGCCTGTGAAGAAAGAACATCAGAAGATTGAGCTCTACTAATCCTCGGAAGCAACTCTAGTGATAAAGCTGAAATCTTATTACTATTTATAATCTTGAGCAGCTCCTTATTACCATATGGGTTAAGGAGACCAAGAAGAACAGCTCCCTTTTTTAATTTAGTTAAATTATTCTCTGATGGAGTTTGAACACAAAATATTAAGTCCGCTTCACCCCAAATTTTTTGATCTAAGCTACTTATTATTGTTCCGCCGGATTCTTCATATAATAAGTCACTAAATCCTGATAATTTTCCTGCTGAACTTTCAATATAAACATCACATCCAAGGCTTTTTAATTTCTTTACTGCTTCTGGTGTAGCTGAAACTCTCCTTTCACCAGAGCATGTTTCGGAAGGAATAAGTATCTTTGTCAATTTATTTATTTTTTTAACATACTAAATATAAATTGAAGAAAGTCAAAAGTCTTGGATTTTTGTTAAAAATATATTTTCTTTTCTACAAAAAATAGCTATCTAGAATATATAGGTACTAAATAATCCAATGAGCATAAAAGCAATCGAATGTCCTGACGGAGTATGTCACAGCCATCATGGTGGTCATGCTGTTCCAAGGCAAGCTATGCAGAAAAATCTGGAAAAGCATGGTAAAGACTGGTGCGAGAAATTAGCAGAGAGAATTTATGAAATGTCAGTTGATACTTATTCACAGACAGTTATGCCCAGTCTCCACTCGGCAGGTTGGCAAAGAAGACATTTAGATTGGGAATTTAAGCTAGCAGAAAATGATTCTGAACCTGATGAAGCTCTTGTTGAAGGAATTATCAATGCCACAGAAAGCTTTCTAAGGAGTAGCGAGGTGCATCGATTATTTATTCAGGAATTAGTCCAGGGCACATTTGAGGAAGCAAATGACAAAAAAATAATTTCTAAAGCAATAAAATCTATCATTGAAGAAGAAATTGTTAGTTCACTAAGGGAAAAGAAAGAAACTCTTTTAAAGAAAATATCCGCAAAATTAATTTCAGAAGAAAAAGTTAGCGAGGAACTTGCAATAAATTCAGCTAAAGAGGGTTTTGAGGAAGTTGAAAGGCTACTTGCTAATCATAGCGAGGCAGTTTAATCCTATTTTCTTTATACTTTCTTTATAATCTTGCCAAAAATTAGCTCAAATATAAATTAAAGATTAAATTATTGTTTGGAAGTACAAAGTTGTAACTTATTAGACATTAAATCCATTCCTTCATGTGTTTATCTATATACAACTTTTAAGTTTCAATGGACAATTTCATTAGAAAAAGGATCGATATCGCAACCTGTTGGGCTACCAACAGAATTTCTGCAATGGATACTCTAGAAAGATATGAAGACAGTTATGCAATCGCTGAAGAATTTAGAGAGTGGATATTACATATTGGAGAAAAGAACGAAAATTTAAAAGATTCTGTTTTAAACTTACCAAAAGAATTAAAACAATTATTAGATCAAAAAGTAAACGATTAAATAATAAATCGATCGAGTGAAATCCGACCTACATTATTGGGGTTTGTTTATTATTATTAGTAGTGAAATTAGCAAATAAATGGAAAATAAAGAAAAAATTTCAAATGTAGAAAATGTTGTAATTATAGGTTCAGGCCCTGCAGGTTATACAGCTGCAATATATGCAGCAAGAGCAAATCTTCAACCTTTACTCGTAACAGGATTTAATTCTGGTGGAATTCCTGGCGGACAATTAATGACTACAACATTTGTTGAAAATTATCCAGGTTTCCCTGATGGAGTACTAGGTCCTGAATTAATGGATCTAATGAAGGCTCAAGCAGAAAGGTGGGGTACTAATTTATACGAAAGTGATGTTGTCTCAATTAATACTGATTTACATCCCTTTGAATTAAAAACTTTAGAAGGGACTATAAAAACTAACTCAATTATTATTGCTACTGGAGCAAGTGCAAATAGATTAGGAGTGATAAATGAAGATAAATTCTGGAGTAAGGGAATAAGTGCTTGTGCAATTTGTGATGGAGCTACCCCACAATTCAGAGATGAAGAATTAGCTGTGATAGGAGGAGGGGACTCTGCATGTGAAGAAGCAGCATACCTCACAAAGTATGGCAGCAAAGTACATTTGATTGTTAGATCAGAAAAGTTAAGGGCTAGCGCAGCAATGGTTGACAGAGTAAAAGCTAATCCAAAGATAGAAATCCACTGGAACACAAAAGTAGATAAAGCTAATGGTTCTGAATGGCTTGAGAAAATAGAAACTAATCACTCTCAAGAAGGTAAGGGGGAAATCAATATAAAGGGTCTTTTTTACGCGATAGGGCACACGCCAAATACAAAGTTCTTAGGCAACAAAATTGATTTAGATAATAAAGGATATATTGCTTGCAAGTCAGGACGACCAGAGACATCTATTGAAGGCATTTTCGCAGCAGGTGACGTTGTTGATTCAGAGTGGAGACAAGGAGTTACCGCTGCAGGAACAGGATGCATGGCAGCATTAGCTACTGAAAGGTGGCTAGCCGAAAAAAACTTAGCAAAAACTATAGTCAGAGAAACACCTGAACCAGAAAAAAAACTAAATTCATCAGATTTTAATGAAGAGGAAGTTAATCAAGCGACCTTCGATTCAAATTCAGAATGGCAAAAAGGTAGTTATGCATTAAGAAAACTTTATCACGAGAGTAAAAAACCTATCTTAGTTATTTTTAGTTCCCCAAGCTGCGGGCCATGTCATGTTTTAAAACCTCAGTTAAAAAGAATAATCAAAGAACTAGATGGTGCTGTGCTCGGCGTAGAAATAGATATTGATAAAGATCAAGATATTGCAAAACAAGCTGGTATTAACGGAACACCAACAGTTCAACTTTTTAAAGAAAAATTATTAAAAAAACAATGGCAAGGTGTTAAACAAAGAAGTGAGTTTAAAGAAGCGATAAAAAATCTTATCTAAAATAAATTTTTACTTATTATTCCTCTTAGGATTATTTTTATTAGTTGTAGGTCTTGCACCACCTCCTGCATTCCTTTCTCGATAAGTTATCCTCCCTCTTGAAAGATCATAAGGACTTATCTCAACTAAAACTTTGTCTCCAGCTAATAATTTAATTCTAAATTTAGTTAATTTACCTGCAGCTCTGCACAAACATTGATGACCTTCAGGTTGCTCTAAAGTAACCAAATAAAAACCATTTCCCTGTTCTTTTTCTATTACACCTGAAGTTTCAATCATTAAATAATTATTTTCTTAATTTATTTTATCAGAAAAAGATTAGCCAAAATTGATTCAATAAAAATTACTCAATTAAAAAAAAAGGAATTTAAATTAAATTGAAAATTTTATTTCATTAATTATTTGAAGTTGACCATAGTAAAAATTAGCTTTAGCAATTTTCTCAGAATCTTTTAATTGATCAAAAAACACAAAGCCAAGGGTTTCCCATAAAGAAGAACCACAGACGTTATCCAATTCATTTTTTGCTTCTTTTGCAAAATTATCTAGTTTTCGTTCAAGATTTTTAGATTTAGAAACTGACATAATAGCTTATAATTTATAGTACAAATATACTATATAAATCTATAAGTGCAATATTAAAAGGGTAATCTCTTTTTTTCCTCAATATTTAGATCTGCTTCCATTTCTCTTAATCTTTTAAGTATTTGTTGGTAGTAATCCTGGATATAACTCTCTAGTGATGTCATATCTTCTTTTTTAAGATCCAATATTTCGTAGGTTTTACTCATATCAGCATCTAATGATTCTCCACTACTGGTTACTTCAGCAAATGCCAATCTTTCAGCAACATTCAAAGAATCCTGGAAAAAAGATACAACTTTTTGCGTGATGGTGATAAGAAAAGGTGAAACCCTAAATATCTTTGCTTTTTTTTCACTAAATTTCTCACACAAGGATATGACTTCATCAGAGTCCCAAGCGGAGGGGCCAACTAATGGTAATGAAGTTCTATACGTTTTTGGATTATTTACTGACGCAACAATAACTTTTGCCATATCTTGCGTATTCATATAAGCAATTTTTGTTGGATTCCCACTAATCCATACTGCTTGACTATCTAATATTGGGATAGCAAATTGACCTATAACTCCTTGCATAAAAGCTGCACATTTGAAAATTGTATATTCTAGATCAGATTTCTCAAGAAGTTTTTCCGTGCAAAACTTAATATCCATTAAGGGAACATTCCTAAATTTCTCTGTTAGTAGTATTGAGAGGAATATTACCCTTTTTACATTTAAAGATTCACAAGCATTGAATAAGTTAAGTTTTCCATCCCAATCTATTGCATAAATACTTTTAGGATCATCAGGTCTACTAGTTGCTGCATCAATAACTACTTCAATATCTTGCAATGCATACTCAATATCGGAAGAATTTAATAAATTACCTTTTGTTAGTTCACAACCCCACTCTTGAAGAAAAGAAGCTTTTTTTGGGCTTCTAACAAGGCATCTCACTTCATTTCCTTCTTCTATAGCTTGCTTTGCTATTTGCCTTCCAAGAGTTCCTGTTGCTCCTACTAAAAGAATCTTCATATTTAAGATTTACTTAACCTGTAGACCTTAACTCACTTTGTTATGTATTCGTGAGAATTAATCTCCCTGAAACTTTAATAATAAAGCACCACCAACCAATCCTATTGGTATCAATATCCAAAAAACTGCCGCAATACTAAAAATCTCTTGAGCCATAGTAAAATTTAATGATTACTATAATTTACATTCAATATACATTTATTTGTTAAAAAAGTAGATAATGCAAATAACTTGAAAATTTTGAATATATGAATACCGATTTTAAAGAAGAAAATATTAACAAACCTTATTACTGGAATTGGAATGGTTTTAAGATTTGTTGGAGTGTTACAGGCGAAGACAATAAAATTCCAATTATCTTCCTCCATGGATTTGGTGCTAGTCGAAAACATTGGAGAAATAATTTAGAGTATTTTGCAAGAAGGAATTGTGCCTCCTATTCTTTGGATTTAATAGGATTTGGAGATTCAGATCAACCTGGGATAAAAGAAATTGGAAGATTAAATAATGAGATTTGGGGTAATCAAGTTAAAGACTTTATTGCACAGGTTATAAGACCAAAGAATTCTGGGAAAGTCATTCTTATTGGCAATTCCCTTGGAGCATTAGTAGCTTTAACCTGCGCTGTTTCATTAGAAGACCAAATTGCAACAGTTATTGCATCACCTCTTCCAGATCAATTTCAGGAAAACAAAAAGGAAATAACAATTAACCCATTATTTAAAAAATTTAAAGATCTATTCATAGCAATATTTTTTATATTGCTTCCTTTAGAGATTATTTTATTTTTTATAACCAAATTAGGGGTTATTAAACTAGCTCTTAATTCTGCCTATTTTAAAAAAGATAATATTGATCGCGAACTAATAGATATAGTAAAAAGGCCAGTTCTAAGGAAAACTTCAGCTAGATCACTAAGAGCAATGTGTATTGGAATGTCTTCAAGAGATCAAAAGTTACAAGCCTCTTACCTTTTAACAAAACTTAGAGCTTCAAAAAAAGTTCCTTTTTTATTAATTTGGGGAGATAAAGATAATTTCATACCTTTGTTTCTTGGTAAAAAGATTGCAAATTTACATAGATGGGTAGAATTAAAAATAGTACCCAATTTAGGCCATTGTATACATGATGAAGATCCTTCAGTATTCAATAGAATCTCTTATGAATGGATTAAAGATTTAAAAACCTTTTAAAATATGAAACATACATTATCAGTTCTTGTAGAAGACGAATCTGGAGCATTGAGTAGAATCTCAGGTCTCTTTGCTAGAAGGGGATTCAACATATATAGCCTCGCAGTAGGTCCTGCAGAATCCAAAGGGATTTCAAGGTTAACAATGGTAGTAGAAGGAGATGATGAAACTCTTCAACAAATGACGAAACAACTTAATAAGTTATTTAATGTTTTAGGAGTTGTTGATTTTACTAATCTCGCAGCTGTTGAGAGGGAATTAATGTTACTAAAAGTTTCCTCTAAAGAAGATACCAGAAGCAACATTTTAGATTTAGTTCAGATTTTCCGTGCAAAAGTTGTTGACGTCTCAGATATGGCCTTAACTCTCGAAGTGGTTGGAGATCCTGGGAAGTTAGTTGCTTTAGAGAAATTACTAGAACCTTACGGCATTCTTGAAATAGCAAGAACTGGCAAGGTAGCTCTAAAACGCTCTTCAGGAGTTAATACAGAAATGTTAAAAATCAACAAATATTCTCTAGAAATTTAATTAGATATCTGGACTCCCTTGATAAAGTCTTCTTTCTTAATTCTTTCAAGTACATCTATTCCTTTTATGATTTTTCCAAAAATTGCATATCTTCCGTCTAGTTCTGGAATCTTATTAGTTACAAAAAAAAATTCAGTAGAGGAAGACTTATTCTTACCGCTCTTAACCATAGCGATTGAACCATTCTCAAAAGTATTAATTAAATTTTTAGTTTCATACGGGTTTTTTATTTGATAGTTATATCTTGGCTTAATTTCTCCTTTAAATTTTATTTCTAAAGGTATTGAAAGACTTGTCTTATTTAAGATTTGATTTCTTTCAGCATAAAATTGATTTCCTGGATTAATACCACCGTGAATAAACTTTATTTGGGGATAATTTATTATTTTATAAAATTTTTGATTTCTATAAATATTATTATCTATATTTTCTAGAAAGTTAGATACAGTAACTGGGTTATCTTTACCAAATAATTTAACCTCAATATCACCTTTTGAAGTTTTAAAGTGAATTATTTTATTATCTTGTGTACAACTAAATTTGAGTTTTTGACAATAATAATTTGAATCGATTTCATTATTAAAATTACAAGCTGTCGCCAAAAATAAAACCTTAATTAAAGATATTGCTTTTAAAAAATTATTTTTTTTTATTTTAAACCCTCCAAATTAACATTTAAAAATTTGGCTAGCCTAGCGCCTTCTTCTTCAACTTGAAGAAGTGGTTTAAGTTCACCTGCTCCGCTAAGAGGAAGAGGTTTTTTTCTACCTTTGAGTACCAAAGCAATCCTTCTTCTAGGATTGAATCCCTCACTAATATCCAACTTAACTGATTTAATTTCATCGAAATTCAATTTAACTTCAATATCTTTAAATAAGCCTTTTCTTTTTATTTCTACAGATTTTGATGATTTATCAAAAGAATTAATGCCTGAACCAAAGTTAATATAAACCAAATACCATAAATAAAAATTTAATAGATTAGCTATCACGCCATAGGCTCCCATTATTATTCCTTGAGGTATAAACAATAAAGTTGAAGGGCTTCCTAAGGGTAATAAATCCCTTCCTATGTAGCTAGATATTGAGGCCAAAAGGAAACCAATACCGCCAATCGTAAGCATTCCACCGATAATGTAATTCGAAATTTTTCTTGATCCGCCAATTTTTTGTTCGATTTTATCGAAAGATGTGAGTTCTGAATTCATTTTTATCTTTTTTTAGAGCGTAATTCAGATAATTTAACAAACTAAGGGAGTATTCTTACCTAATTTTTAATAAAAAAGTCAGGAAAGCTTTACAAGGCATTTCAGATATACATATATTTCCCCACATTACTCTCAATCTTTGTTAAAGTCACTCCGTATCCCGAAGCTAAAAACGATTCTCATGACGATCGCAGTTGGTAGCGCCCCACAAAGAGGATGGTTTGATGTCCTCGATGATTGGTTGAAGCGCGACCGCTTTGTATTTATTGGTTGGTCCGGACTACTTCTACTTCCTTGCGCATATCTTGCAATAGGAGGGTGGTTCGTCGGAACAACATTTGTTACCTCTTGGTACACACACGGAGTTGCAAGTTCATACCTTGAAGGTTGTAACTTCCTAACAGCAGCTGTAAGTACCCCTGGAGATGCCATGGGTCACAGTCTTCTATTATTATGGGGTCCAGAAGCCCAAGGTAGTTTTGTTAGATGGCTACAACTTGGTGGTCTTTGGAACTTCGTAGCATTACATGGAGTATTTGGCCTTATTGGTTTTATGCTTCGTCAGTTTGAAATTGCTGGCCTTGTTGGAATTAGACCATACAACGCTTTAGCTTTCTCAGCAGTAATTGCAGTATTCACAAGTATTTTCCTTATTTACCCTTTAGGACAGCATAGTTGGTTCTTCGCACCTTCATTCGGTGTTGCAGCAATCTTCCGTTATATCCTGTTCATTCAAGGTTTTCATAATATCACTCTTAATCCTTTCCATATGATGGGAGTAGCTGGGATTCTTGGAGGTGCTCTACTTTGCGCTATTCATGGAGCTACAGTACAAAACACATTGTATGAAGATACAAGTATCTACACAGATGGCAAGGTTCAAAGTTCAACATTTAGAGCTTTTGACCCAACACAAGAAGAAGAAACCTATTCAATGATTACAGCGAATAGATTCTGGAGTCAAATCTTTGGTATTGCTTTCTCTAACAAGCGTTTCTTACACTTCTTGATGCTATTTGTACCTGTTATGGGTATGTGGACATCTTCAATTGGTATTGTCGGCTTAGCACTAAACTTGAGAGCTTATGATTTTGTAAGCCAAGAGATCCGTGCAGCAGAAGATCCAGAATTTGAAACTTTCTATACAAAAAATATACTTTTGAACGAAGGTATGCGAGCATGGATGTCTTCTGTGGATCAACCACACGAAAATTTTGTATTCCCTGAGGAGGTTCTTCCACGTGGAAACGCCCTTTAATAATTTATTAAGAGCTCCAAACCAAAGTATTGAAGAGACTGGTTATGCCTGGTATGTAGGCAACGCTAGACTAATCAATTTATCTGGACGTTTATTAGGAGCTCATATCGCTCACGCTGGACTTATAGTCTTTTGGGCAGGAGCAATGATGCTCTTTGAGGTTAATCATTTTACTTTTGATAAACCAATGTGGGAGCAAGGACTAATTTGTATGCCACACGTAGCAATGTTTGGTTATGGAATAGGCCCCGGTGGTGAAGTTACTGATATCATGCCTTTCTTTCAGGCTGGCGTGGTTCATTTAATAGCTTCTGCAGTGCTTGGCTTTGGAGGAATTTACCATTCATTAGCCGGTCCTGAGAAGCTTGAAGAAGCTTTCCCATTTTTCTCTACTGACTGGAGAGATAAAAATCAAATGACCAATATTCTTGGTTATCATTTGTGTGTTCTTGGTGTAGGTGCATTAGCATGGTCTGTGAACTGGAGTTTCATTGGTGGTGCATATGATACTTGGGCACCTGGTGGTGGTGAAGTCAGATTAGTCAATCCAACATTAGATCCAAGAGTTATTCTTGGTTATCTATTTAGATCTCCGTGGGGAGGCGCTGGTTCTATAATCGGTGTTAACTCAATTGAAGATATTGTTGGTGGACATGTCTATGTGGGTGTAACTGCAATTATTGGAGGAATATTCCACATCTTTACCAAACCTTTTGGATGGGCAAGGAGAGCATTCATCTGGAATGGTGAAGGACTATTAAGTTATGCTCTTGGTGGAATTTGTGTAGCAAGTTTTATTGCATCAACTTTCATTTGGTTTAACAATACTGCTTACCCATCAGAATTTTACGGTCCTACAAATGCTGAAGCTTCGCAGGCCCAAAGCTTTACTTTCCTTGTGAGAGATCAAAGAATTGGAGCTAACGTAGGAACAACAATGGGACCAACTGGTTTAGGTAAGTATCTCATGAGATCTCCTACAGGTGAAATTATATTTGGTGGTGAAACAATGAGATTTTGGGATTTCAGAGGACCATGGTTAGAGCCTCTTAGAGGACCTAATGGATTGAGCCTTGAGAAAATTCAAAATGATATTCAGCCTTGGCAAGTTAGAAGAGCTGCTGAATATATGACTCATGCTCCTAACGCTTCTATCAACTCAGTTGGTGGAATCATTACTGAGCCTAATGCTGTTAACTTCGTTAACCTAAGACAATGGTTAGCTGCAGCACAATTCTTCCTAGGATGGTTTACATTCATTGGTCACCTTTGGCATGCTGGACGTGCTAGAGCAGCCGCTGCTGGTTTCGAAAAAGGAATCGACAGAAAGAGTGAACCGGCTTTAGAAATGCCTGATTTAGATTAATCTCTAACTCATATAAAAAACCCTATCCTTTGATAGGGTTTTTTTTTGTTAAATTTTTTGTTTGGGTAAATTTTTTCTGAGCCATGGCAGACTTAAACCCATTACATTACTGAAACAACCCTCAATTTTTTCTATATATTTACCTCCTATACCTTCCAAAGCAAATCCTCCGGCGCAATATAAAGGTTCATTTGTATCTACATAACTCTTAATTTCCCAATCTTCCAACTTAGAAAAATAAACTCTTGAACTTACTGTTTTTTTTATTATTTCAGTGATTTTAAAAATTTTGGAAGTTGAATCAAAATTTCCAACTATTAGAGTATGACCAGTATGTAAAAATCCAAATTCTCCAGACATTTTTTTCCATCTAATAAATGCCTCCTCTTTATTAGATGGTTTACCATAAGCTTCTCCTTTAAATTCAAAAATCGAATCGCAACCAAGTATTTCCAAAGGACCATAATTAAATTCTTCCGAAAATGATATTTTTTGAATATTTTCAGATAAACTATTTGCCTTTTGAAAAGATAATTCCAAAGCTAATTTGAATATATTTTTTTCTTTTATTGAAGTTTCATCAAAGTCACTTGATATTTGGATAAATTCAATTTGACAATTTTCAAGTAATTTCTTTCTAGATTGGGAAGCAGAGGCTAGAATTAACACAAATTTTTTTCATATTATAATTCAATTTACAAATTAATAAATTTCAAAATTAATATAAATTACTAATGGAATCAGAAGAAAAACTTAAACCTATTAAAACGCCTTTAATGGTTTTAGGTACTTCTAGTGGTGCAGGAAAATCATTAACAGTTACAGCGATTTGCAGGATTTTAAAAAATATAGGGGAAGAACCAATACCATTTAAAGGACAAAATATGAGTAATAACGCTTGGGTTGATTGGGAAGGGGGAGAGATGGCATATTCACAAGCTCTTCAAGCTTTCGCCTGTGGTATTAATCCTTCTTCAGAAATGAATCCCATATTATTAAAACCACAAGGGAATTCAACAAGTGAGGTTATTCATCTTGGTAAAAGTGTAGGAATCACAACTGCCAAAAATTACTACAAAGATTGGTTTATTCCGGGGTGGGAAGTAATTAAAAAAAGTTTAAATTCTATTTATAAAAGCGATCCAAATTGTCGTTTAATTATTGAAGGGGCTGGCAGTCCAGTAGAAATGAATTTAATTCATAGAGACCTTACTAATTTAAAAATTGCAAAGTATTTAAAGGCAAATTGCATTTTAGTTACTGATATTGAAAGGGGAGGTGTTTTTGCTCAAATAATCGGAACCCTTGAATTAATGAAACCTGAAGAGAAGAAACTTATTAAAGGAATTATTATAAATAGATTCAGAGGAGACCTTTCATTATTTGAAGAAGGGAAAAAATGGATAGAAAGTAAAACTAAAATACCTGTTATTGGGATTATTCCATGGTTAAATGATTCATTCCCTCCTGAAGATTCTTTAGATTTAATAGAAAAAAAATCACGTTCATCGAATCCTGAGATCAAAGTTGGAATTATAAAATTGCCATCTATTAGCAATTTTTCAGATTTTGATCCATTGGAAAATGAAGAATCAATTTTTATTGAATGGATTAAAGAATCGCAAAACTTAAAGAATTATGACTTTATTATTATTCCGGGGAGTAAACAAACTTTTAAAGATCAGATTTTTCTTGAAAATACTGGTTTATCTCATAATTTAAGAGCATATTCAGAAAATAAGGGTAATATTATTGGGATTTGTGGAGGTTTACAAATGTTAGGAACAACGCTTGAAGATCCATTTTTTAAGGAGGGTTCCAAAAATTATTTGGAACAAAAAATTAAAGGGATTGGATTACTTCCATTAAAAACCACTTTCTTTAAAAAAAAATTAACCCGTCAAATTATTTCAGAATCTTTATGGCCATGCCAATCAAAAGTTAATGGTTTTGAAATTCATAATGGCCAAACCGAATTAGTTAATACTCAAAACTCATTTAAGATTAAACCTATCTTCAAAGACTTGAATCTAGGTTGGTACAAAGAAAATAAAGAAGGTGGGACTATCGCAGGTACATACATTCATGGGATATTTGAAAATGATGTTTGGAGAGATCAATATATAAATTTAATAAGAGAGAGAAAAAAATTGCCAGCATTAAAGAAAAAAACAAGATCGTATAAAGTTAAGAGAGAATCAATAATTGAAAATCTCGCAAATGAATTTGATAAGCATTTAAATCTCTCATCTTTAATTAATTGAAAAACTCAAGAATTAAAATTATTTGGCAAAATAATATTGAAACATGCGTTTCTGAAGGAGAAGATTGGTTTTCTGCTGCAGAAAAAGCAGGTTTAGAAATTCCAACTGGCTGTTTAACAGGAAGTTGTGGAGCCTGTGAAATTGATGTAAATGGTGAAACGGTAAGGGCATGTATAAGTACAATTGAAAGTAAAAGAAAATCTCCATTAAAAGTTTCTCTTACTACAGATCCTTTCTGGGGAGACTAAATAATATTTTGCTTTAATATAAAAAATTTAATTTAATTCCAAATCTATAGTCCTTATCTTCAAGAAGTTGCCCAATATCCTGAATACCTGCAGCATTAGAATAATATAGATCAACTGATGCTGCAGGCGAATAGCGATATCTCAAAGCGAGTGCAGAATTAAAATCTGAACCTTTTGTAAACGAAGTATTTATTTCTGGAATAAGCTGCAAATTATCTAATAAATTTATGTAACTCGAAACACCAATCCCCCCAATACTTTCTATCCCACTAAAGAAGTATCTTGGACTTATGTTAAAGGCTAACCAATTATTTATCTTAAAAGTATTTATCAATTCAGAAAACAAGTATCCTTGATGATTTGAACCTTCATTCCTACCAAAAGATGTTCTAAATGTCATCCAAAAAGGATCATTTTTTTGAGGGCTAAAAATTAATAATTTACCACCAAATCTATAACTAAATGTATTTTCGTTCAAATATATGCTTTGCAATGAAGAATTTTCTTTATTGATTAAATTAGCATCATTAAAAGACCCAGTATTTAATTCTAATTGAAATATATTAGACAAAGAATATCCATAAAAAGCAAATAAATTTCCTTTTTCGTCATAATTTAAATTTATCTGACTAACACCTCTTTTGGGGAATAATGCATTATTAACCGTCAATCCTCCAAATAATAAGAGCTCATTTTCTTCCTTTAGGGGAACAAATTGAGTATCAAGCGAGAAAGGATTATATTTGCCGCCAAGGTAATATAGTGGTTTATTATCTGAGGGAATTGTAAACAAGGATGTTGATGGAGTGGTTCCATATCCATTAGTAATTTTGCCTTCAATTCCAATGATAGGATTTACATCCCAATTAAAACCGTAGCTATAAATCGGATGTCTATGGAACTTCAAATTCTCATCGAAGCTATTATGACCTGGACCAAATAGATATGTATATGAACCGATTAATTGAACATTAGTTGTAATATCAAAATTTATGCCTGATGCTAAAAAATAATTATTCCCGTAAAAGTTTTTCCCGATATTTTTATCACCCAATACCTCTGGAATAAAAGTCATTCCTGGAACAATGGAAAATTTTGTTTGATTAGTTAATTGACTAGTGAATGGGAAAGAAAATGAATAAATAAATTTCTCGTATCTATCCAAGCCAACAGAATTATCGATCTCGTTATAAATACTTTTTGTATCATCACCACCACTACTAACTACCCAATACTCTAAAGAACTTGAGAAAGATAATGAATTTTTTAAATCTTCAGACTCTAAAATTTGATTCTTATACGCTATGGCAATACTTGCCCAATTATTTGGAATCAATTCTCCTCCAATTAAATTGTAGAGTGGATCATCAGTCTCAGATAAATAAATTGAAAATAAAGAGTAATCACTTAAACCATAATGAAATTTGAGACCATAGTTTTGATGTCCAGTACCACCTCCTGCACCTCCACTAAAAGCTGAGACAAAATTACTTGAAAAAATGAAATCGCCAGAATTCAGAAAATTATTTAAAGGAATATGTGGTTGTATTTCTAATACTTCTTGTTTATTTACTTGTTTATTTACAAAATTAGTTTTTTCTCTTTTCTCATTAAAAAAAAATTTATCTGATTTTTTCTCTTGGTTATTTAAATTTTTGTTATCAAAATAACTTTCATCATTACTATAAGATTTCCAAATAATCTTTTGCAAGGGTTTAGATTTATTTCCCTTTACCTTTTCCCACTTAACCGAATTCAATTCAGAAGAATCTTCTTTTGCTTTACCTGCAAAGACACCCACAAAATTTAATAATTGACTAATTAAAAATATAAAAAAAACCAACCTCATATTAAAAACTTTTAAAATTCACTTTTTTTAATTCCCAATTATACGCAAAAAAAAGTAAATTTATCAATCTGAAGTTTACCAAGATAATAATTAACTAGGATAAACTAATATTGTAAATAGTTCTAAATTTTGGTCTAAATTTATCTCCCCATAAGGTGGAACAAACTCTAGTTGGCAATTATATCAAGTCAATAATGCTTAAAGAATAAATTTCACTAAACATTCCCGATTATTAAATAAAGAAAAATATAATATAAAAATGAACCTAAAAATGTGTTTATTAGGATAACTTTTTTTTTGGTTTTTGAATAGGCAATAATATAGCTTCCCAAGACGTGAGGTATTATCGGGAAAGATCTTATAATTAAGATATAAAAAGATCTAAAAGTGACATTTTCAAAAAATTTATAAAGATAATTTTTCTTTGGGTTTATCAAAAGCAATATATTTCCAGAAAATCTGAATTTAATTTTTCTCAAAATAAGAACTTGAATTACACTTAAAATGGTTAAAACTGGAGAAAAAAATAAAACATAATATAACCCAAAAAGTTTTACTAATATAAAGTCAAAAATAATCGATAAAGGAAGACCGAAAAATATAGAAAGCATATTCAAAGCTATCAAATATTTGTATTGAATATTATTAACTAATAATTCAATATCATAGGTATATTTAAATATTAAAGCCAGAAAATAAACCAATAAATAGGTAAAAAATACTTTAAAAATTAATGATTTTAAATTCATATCTTTTTATACATATAAGATCAAATATTCCAAATAATTATCAAAAATAAGTAATTCAAAAAAAATCCCCTTTTTGAAGGTAACTCTAATTAAAATATAATGGTTAAAGTAACATCTTTTTTGTTTTCCTTTAACAAAATATATCTAGCAAATCTTGAATTAGTTTTCTATCTCTGAACAAGCACTATTTGAATTCATAAACTGAGAGGGTTAAATCACATTGGGATTCCATCAAGGAATATGTAGAACTACATACAACTAAATTTTTAAATTTTAATTAATTCCCCTTAACTACATTAGGCATAGAAATTAACACTTGGGAAGAAATAGGAAAGTCAATAAAATTATTAATTTTGCAAAAAAAAAGACCCCTATTTCTAGAGGTCTTTCTTGGTATTACTAAATCAAGTGTTTCCTTGTTTCCACTGTTTTAGTAAAACCACTCCTTCACACATATACAAACTATGACATTTATTTCTTTTACGTGGAAGGTGCGAATGGAATTTTACTTAAATGTCACATGCACTAATTGTCTATAGCAGTATATTTGTCATTATTTATTTAAAAGTAAAGAGTAAAAGAAAAAAGTTGGTTTTGGGTAAATAACTATATTAATTTGATCAAATAATATTTAATCTTAATTAGATTAAGAATAAAAAACATCCTGCAATAAATCCACTTAAATGCCCTAATAAACTTACCCCTGGCAATAAAGAGAAAATCAAACCTATAAGGCATATTGTCTTTGACATTTTTTGAACTTCATAATTGGATTTAAGACCAATTCCTTTACCTAAAAAATAACTCTTTCCATAAAAAGAAGTTAATAGCAAGAATCCAAATAAAGCATAAATTATTCCACTGAATCCTAAAGCTGCATAATTCGGATAGATATTAAAATAAGATAAGATCTTTTCGTAAACCCAGATAATAAAAAAATTAAAAAAAGAACAAATTAAAATAAATTTAAAATAAAAAAATCTGCTTTCTATTCCAAGTCTCATCAAAAAATATCTAGTGATAATTATTCCACCAAGATTACTTAATAAATGATTTAAATCTGAATGGATTAGAATTGATGTAAAAATCCTATAGGGTTGGTAACTAATTAATCTTGGTACAAAGTAAAATTTTTCTTTATCAATAACTCCAATCAAATCTGTAAAAATAAAAACTGAGATTAAAAAAAGTCCAGTTAAAAGGTACTGCCAATCATATTTAGATATTGAATTATAAAAAGGCATTTTTTAGTTTTATATTAAAAAATATATTCTAAAATAGAAGAAAAAGACCCTGAAAAGGGTCTTTATTAATACCTTAAATTTACATTACCTTTAGTAGATTTTGCAATGAGAACTTGTTGGGTGGTCTATGCATTCTTTTTCCCAATAATCTTGTCTTTGATCTTTAGGTAGTTGATAATTAAAATCATGCATTCTCCAAATATCTGAAGTTGCATTTCTAAGGGCAGTGAATGGAGTCGTTAGTCTCATAAAACCTCCTATATCTCTACTTCTTAATTATCCTCCCATTCAATTGAAATTAATAGAGTATTAATACCCGAGTATTAGTGCTTTGTGGTTGTTACAACTTTTTTCCAATTAAGAACTTTCTTTTCCCATTAAGTAGGATTAGAAATAATTCACTATTCAAACGCACTTCATCGAATTTGTGGACAGAGGGGTTTATAAGACTAGAAGAGGGTATTTGTTTGCCCTCTTATTTTTTTTCAATTTTATTCGTGTATTTTGTTAATGGATTAAACTTATAAAGTAAATCATAAAATTTCTTATTCAAAAGATAATGATTAAAATCTCTTTGGATGCGTTCAAAAAGTATGTAGGGAAAGTATGAGCACTAAATGGGATGACAAATCTTGGCAGAAAGATTTCTTAAACATGAAGTCGCATTCTCCCTCAGATGCAAAACTCTTAATTGGAGGTGTAAAAGGATTAAAAGATGCATGGCGTCTAGGTGTAATGCATTTGGAATACGAAAGACTGAAGAAAATACAGGAGGAACAGCAACAGCAATGACAGAAAAAATAAACTGGCAGAAAGAATTATTAGAAAGTGGAAAGTTTAATGATAAATTTTCAAAAAATCTTCTAAAACATGGAGCAAAAAACTTTATGCAAGGAATCTATCTTGGATATATGTATTCTAGATGGAGAAAAATAAGAGGTTTAGCGAAAGATGATCCAGTAGAAAATAAAGGTCAAATGCAATCATCATTCAAAGATTTTGAGGAGAAAATCAAATAAAAACGATAAGTACTTCCCCTTTAGAAGAATCAGAATCTCCTAATTATTTACAAACGATATTGAGGAATCCACCAACACCATATTTCGTCAATCAAATATCCACCAACACATCCACCAACACCAAAAACTTGCCGATATTGGACGACACTGTACTCAAAATAATAAAAGATTAACCTTTACTCTTAAAGTGATTGCTTATGTAGTTAATTAGTTTTTCTCCTTCAAGTTTATCGGTGGCAGGATTTGTTCGAACATAAAAATCTTTAGCATCGATAAAACATGCTGATTTTGATTGTTTACATTCAATCATAAGGACTTCTTTATTATCAATATTCACAATCTCAGAGTTAATAAAAGGATAAAATTGTTCGCCAATTTTATTTCTAATTTGATTCTTAAAATACAATAAAAATTTATCTTTTTTATTTTGTTTTAATTTCAAATCTTTCTCTAGACCAATAATATTGCCTTCATCACTGACTCCAATTAAAAGATGTCCTCCATTACTATTTAAAAAGGCAGCAATAGTTTTTAAACACGCAAGTTCAATAATCTTTTTATCAACCTCTCCTTTCATGCAGACACTAAAAGTAGACTTAAACTCCAACGTTCCAGATTCGCCCTTTTGAATAAGATTTATTATTTTTTCTGCATTTGTTAGACCTCCAACTGCTTCAAGCATTCCATCAATTTGTTCAAGAACATTACTTGTACTAATTGGACTTACAGCATAGTTATTTTCTAATTCTTCTATTTTTACCTTCAAATTATTTAAGCGTTCACTAGTCTTAATTATCTTTTTTTGATCTGAAATAAATGGTACAGGAATGACCATTTCATCTAAAAAACCTTCCCATCTTATTTCCCTAACAACATTGTAATTACATAGATTTGCAAGCATCAATTTACCAAGTTTAGATCTAAGGAATACTGATAGATACTTGTTGATAATCTTTTCTGGTTTTAAGACAAGTTGAAATGCGAATTGATGAGATACTTCTAAGTCTTTTAAGTGAACAACAGAATTTTTTGTGGGAATTCTTGGCACATATATTGCATTATCCTTATCTTCGAAATGTCCTCCGCGCATACAAAAATTCCTTTCAAGAATCAATTCATTCAATGCAATACTCTTGTAGTTTTCGTATTGCCCAAGTAAACGTTTAATTTGTTTAGTTTCTGGAGATGCGTTTACATATCTTTTAACGCTTAGGTTGAAATTATTTTTTTCTAAAGAATCGATTGTGATAATCGATGAATAAAATTCTTTTTCTTCAAAGTTTTCAAAACTATTTAAGATTAATGTTATGTCCTCTTCTCTTAGGTGGTTTTTATATTTACCTTTTTCATATCCCTGACTTCCATCAATAAAAAGCACTTTGCCTTTCCTTTCATTACTTTTTTTCTTATTAATAATCAAAATTGATGCAGGAATTCCTGTCCAATCAAATAAACCTTGCGGTAATGCAATTACTGCTTCAATTAAATCTCTCTTTAGAATTCCTTTTCTAATTTCCCCTTCAGAAGCACCTCTAAAAAGAATTCCATTTGGAACAAGCACTCCCATGATTCCTGTTTCATTTAAAGATGCAATCATGTGTTGGACAAACGCAAAGTCGCCAGAACCTTTAGGTGGTATACCAAATTTGTATCTTCCAAAAATATCGTTTTGGGCAATATCGCGACCCCAATTCCCCAAGGAAAAAGGTGGATTAGCAATTACTCTATCAAATTGTTTAATTAGACCATTTTCTAGATGTTGAGGATTTATTAATGTATCCCCTTTTTTGATATTTGCTTCATTAACACCATGAAATAACATGTTTAATTTGCACATTGTCCATGTACTTTGATTAAGTTCCTGCCCGGCAATCAAAAGTTTATCTGGATCTTCCCCATTTATTTTTAAATAATTTCTTGCTGCAGTAAACATTCCACCTGATCCGCATACCGGGTCATATATTTCCATTCCCTCTTTTGGTTTTATTAATTTTATGAGTAATTCAACTATCTTTTTAGGAGTATAAAATTCTCCTCCTCTTTTACCTGCAGATTTAACAAACATTTGAATAAGGTATTCGTATGCAGTTCCTAATAAATCAGATTTATCAAAATCTGATTTCCTTAATCTCAAAATAGAGAAATGAGAAATTAGTTCCCTTAGTTTGAAATCATTTAGTTTATCTTTGATATTAAAATCAATGGATGTAAGAACCTCATCAAGATTTGGATTATATTGTTCGATTGATTCGTTTGCTTTGTTTAATTTAATCCCAATATCTTGCTTCAAATCTTTTAAATTATTCCATTGTGCATTTTCAGGAATATAAAAATTATTTTTATAATGATCTGGGTTATTTGCTAATTTTTTTGCTTCGGTTAAGGTTTTATTATTTTCAGTAAAAGACTGAATAATTTTTTCCTTTTCTTCATCAAAAGAATCAGAAAGGTGTTTTAAGAAAAAGATGCCAAATATATAATCCTTAAATTCAGAGGCATCTAAAGTACCTCTGAGAATTTCAGCACTTTCCCAGAGAAATGTTTGAAGTTGTGATAAAGAATGTTTTTTTTCTATAATTTTTGGGAATTTCTAAGATTAATTTAGACAAATATTTTTTGATTTACATTTCACATTATTTTTTCGTGATATTCTTTACATTCCTTTGGCAGAAGTTTTGATTAGATATGAACAAATACTGGGTATAATTATGGAAAATAATGACGAAAAATTCTCCTCCTAAAATTGATGACACCTGGTACTTTCGTGGAAAGTTAATGGAGGATTGCTATCCCTTATTTGATGGAGAATATAGATGGCATAAAATTCAAAACTGTCCAAAATGCAAAGCAAAAAATTCTATCAAACCTTGTATTTGGGGCATGCCTAGTGCAGAAGATGGGCGCTCTGGGAAATATGCAATTATGGGATGCTCTTTAGAAATACCTTCAGCAAAATGGGCATGTGTGAAATGTGACTATAGAATTTATTACCCACCTGATTGCTTGGAAAGAGATCCAGATTAAAATTATATCTAAAGTAAACGCATTAAAAAAATGAAGAATGGTAATAAATGGGATGACAAATCTTGGCAGAAAGAGTTCTTGAACATGAAGTCACATTCTCCTTCAGACGCAAAACTCCTAATGGGAGGTGTAAAAGGATTGAAAGATGCTTGGCGTTTAGGTGTTCTGCATGTTGACTACGAAAGACTGAAGAAAAGACAAGAGGAGCAGCAGCAGCAATGAAAGAAAAAATAAACTGGCAAAAAGAATTAATAGAGAGCGGAAAATTCAACGATAAATTTTCAAAGAATTTATTAGAAAATGGAGCAAGGAATTTCATGCAAGGAATATATCTTGGATATATGTATTCAAGGTGGAGAAAAATTAGAGGATTGGATAAAGATAACCCCATAGAAAACAAAGGTCAAATGCAATCATCTTTTAAAGATTTTGAGAAGAAAATCAAATGAAGATGATATCTATTTCCCTCCAGAAGAGTCAGAACCACCTCATTATTAACAAAGGATCTTGAGGAATCCACCAACACATAATTCGTGCATCAAATATCCACCAACACATCCACCAACACCAAAAACTTGCAGATATTGGACGAAATTGGACTATTAAAACACTAAATTTTATCAAGTGTTCTTTTACCTTTCACTATTAAACTTGTTGCAAGTCCAACTGCGGTAAAAAAGTTTATCCCTGGGATAGTCAAAGCAACGGCAATCATTGAGAACTTAACAATTTTTTTTCCTGTTATTAATGCAGATGTTTTTAAAAATTCATCTCTTTTGATTTCACCATTCATCCATTTTTTAATTAAAAAAACCAAAGATATAGCAAGACTTATTGTTCCAATATTTCCAATTAAAGGAGTAAGAGACTCTTCATCAGCATCCTTTACTTTATCTAAAAAATCCTCAACTTTTACCTCTAATTCATCATTACTAATTCCTACACCATCTAACCCTAATTCCTCAGCAACCTCATCAGTGACTACAATATTATCGCCATGTTCATCCATCCAACTTTTAACATAAGATGCACTATCAGTTGCCTTAAGTTGAATTTCTTCTATATCCCCTGTTTGTTCATCAATTAATTGAACATCATATGTTGGATAATTTGTTTGCTCAAACTGATAAGCAAATATTGAATCGCCATCATTGTTCTCTATCTCAACAAATTCAAGTTCAAATAAAATACCTTTTACATTATTAACCAAACCTGGAATCTGATCATCATCATAGGAATTTAAAATTTCCCCTATCTCCTCTAATGAAGCATTCTCGAACTTCTTTGCAGATCTTCTTAATGCAGCAAGAACTATAGACTCATCAGAAGTAAGATTTCTCTCAGAACCTTTTGATGCAATAGAGATTAAAGAAGTAAGAATAGCAACTTCATCAAAGTTATTCCTGACAAAATTTGTCAAACTCCTAATTTTTTCTTTAAATTTATTCACTTTAATAAGTTAGTAAATTAATGATTTTTAATCATTTAATTTCAATCTCATCCCCTTTTTTATACTTATCTTGACCTTTTGTTTTGTATACTTTCCACATTTCTCTAATTTGATCTTTGGAAAGTTTTGATTGTCCTTTTGCACGCCTTTTATAAATTAATTCCGAAAGAACATTTCCAATAGCATAGGTGCATCCATAAACCATTGGTATAGTGGTTACTGCACCAAAATATGGCAGAAAAGTTTTATAAGATTGAGTCACAAAGAACATTGCACCTAATCCCATAAATCCAATTTTACTAATATCTTTTAATACTGAACCAACAGATGCTTCTTTGACAGGAACTCCCCAGATTGCTGCTAATCTTTCTCCCATTAATACTTGTAAAGGAGTCAATATAAAGATATCCATGAATGGGATTGGTTGTATCGCGACTCCAGCACAAACTCCCGAAAATAAATTAATTATTCTTTGTGCTTTTTCTTCCTGAGAAAGATCATCTCTTTTTTCAATTTCAACCAAATTTTCTTTCAAAAATTTTTTTGCTTTTTCAATTCTGGAATCAGTAGAACTCATTTAAAAAACTTTTTTTTATAATATTTTAATTAATTTGATAAATCTTAAATTATGTAGAATTCTTTATTTTTAAAACTAATTTCCTAAAAAATTTTTTTAATATTCGAATCAAATAATTTATATATTATTCTTCAATTTTCTTGATGAATTTTCGCCCAGGTTTCAAAAAATAATAATGCATATAATATTCCAAGGAATTTCTTTCTAGTCTTATTTTTATTTTTTGGATGACTTAACGCATTACGGCAATTCATCATTATCGACAAAGATTGATATAGATCTACCGTTCCTTCACGATCATTGAAATAATATCCTTCTCTTCTAGCATCATCAACACATCTGTTATAACTTTTGCTTTTATTATTTGCATCAATATTCTTTAATGTTCCATATACTATTTCATGATTTTCTAAAACAAAATCTGTTAACTGATTTATATTAAAACTTTCTAATAAAGATTGCATTTTGGGATTATCTTTTAGCATTGGTCCGTCAGATATTATTTGACGAAAATATTTATTCATCACATCATCAATCTTTTCATTTTGATAATTCTCATTTCCCTTTGATTTTTTCTCAAGCATCAATATATTATTTTTATTTTTGTTTTCCAATAGAGAATCCAATTTCTCAGATTGACTAGATAATGAGTTCTTAAGAAAATTAATAGACTCGCTAAATTCATCTAATTTTTCTTGAATAAGTAAGGATTTATTATCAGAAACAGAGGAAGTAGCATTTAGTTCTTGTTTTGGTTGTCTTCTAAAATCTTGCCAGAGTTCTTTTATTTGATCATCCGTAAGATTTGACTCCTTATTTGAACTATTTACATTTACCTTGGTTTCATGTTGTGGTTCAGTGATTTTGAAAATTTTTGCTTTTGGTTTCAACTTTGCTACTAATTCTTTATAAACAGATATTTTTTTCGGAAAAACCCATTTTCTTATTTCACCATTCCATTGCCTAAATTGAATATCTTTTGCAATTTGTCTTTCTTCTGGATGAATTTTTAAATAATAGAATTTAAGGTCCTCGGTAATCTCAGGAGGGAAATAAGGAGTTCTATAGTCAGTCAAAACGCTGAGATTTACTTATCATAAAGACTAATAAATTTTTCAATACAAAACAAATATTTTCAACTTTCAATAATTTCTTGTAATTAAGTTTTAATGTCATATCCACCAACACATACTTCGTGCATCAAATATCCACCAACACATCAAAAAATATCCACCAACACATCCACCAACACAATCAGGCATACACTGGTAAATATTGGACTTTATAGGACAAGCAACTTCTTTAAAAACCTATTTTGACTACATTATTGCCCACATAGCACTTTACAGAAAGATTATTAAACGGAGAGGGTGGGATTCGAACCCACGAATAGTTACCTATTAAACGATTTCGAATCGTTCGCTTTCGACCACTCAGCCACCTCTCCAAGTTTTATTAATTATCTACAAAATTGGATGAAAAAGTTAAGGTCTATTTATTTATCTTAATTATTAATTCCAACCTGCATCTTTCATCAATTTTATTGCAAGAGAGTTATTAACCCCAAGATCGTATACTGTAACCTTGTCAGGAGTAAATTCTCCAAAATCTTTGACAATAGGGTTTTGATTAACCTCTTTTAATGGATGTTCAAAAGTAGGCTCAGCTAATCCTTTACTGCCTCCTGGAGATGCTAAATATTCAAGTAGCTTAATAGCTTCAGCTTTATTAGAGGCATATTTAGCAACGCCACCAGCGCTAATATTTACATGAGCAGGACTAGGTGTAAGTACTACTGTTTTTTTTGCATATAAAGCATCTCTTCTTCCATTAATCCCTGCCAACATCCTTGCTGCATAATAATGATTAACTATCCCTATTCCGCACTTTTTCTTAGAAACTGCTCTTATTATTGAAATATCTCCTGGGAAGAAAGGTTGAGAAACATTAGATATCATCGCATTAAGCCAAGTTTTTGTTGCCTCTTGACCTTTATTAACAATTTGATTAGCTACCAATGATTGATTATATGGACTTTTTCTGTTCCTTAAGCATACTTTACCTTTCAAGGATGGATCAGCTAGATCTGTAAAATCATTTATCTTACTCACATCTACAACTTTTGGATTAGCGACCATAACTCTTACTCTTCTAGTTAATGCATACCATTTCTTATCCTTATCTTTCAAACCATATGGCACATCATTTTCTAAGGATGGAGATTCAATACTCTGAAGTAATCCAGCTTTTGCAGCATTCGTGATTCTTGCAGCATCAACTAGCAATATTAAATCTGCTTGGGAATTCTTTCCCTCCCTTTTCAATCTTTCAATTAAAGAAATTCCTGCAGCTTCAATTAACCTAACTTTAATTCCCGTTTCTTCTGCAAATTTTTTGTATACAGCTCTATCAGTGTTGTAGTGTCTACCCGAATAAACTTTTACTTCTTTTTGTGTTGAATTAGATGGTGAATTAACATTTAATAAAAATGTCAAGGTTAGTGCTGAGTAAAAAATTTTTTTTAGTTTTTGCACTTTTTAAAATCAGTATCTATGGTTACTTTATACCCATCAAAAGTGTTCGAGCTTTAAAAGCGATCTTCTATACATAAAGATGTATCATTTTTTATATTGAATATGAATTATTTAACTCATCAGTTACTAAATGCTGAAGAAATAAATTTTATAAAAGAAAAATTAGGTCAAGAAATTGAAGGTTGGGAGGATGGTAAAAATACTGCAGGAAGCCATGCTTCTAAAGTAAAAAACAATTTGCAACTAAATAGAAAATCAGATATCTCTAAAGAATTATCATTGCTAATTAAAAAAAAGATCTTAGATGATAATTTAATCAAAAGTTTTACTTTACCAAAACATATTCATGGAATTATGTTCACAAAATCCTTGGAAGGGATGAGCTATGGACGTCATATCGATAATGCATATATGTCATCAGGAAGAGCTGATTTATCATTCACAATTTTTATTTCAGAAAAAAAACAATATGAAGGTGGTGAACTATTGATTGAGAATATGACTTCAGAAAGCAAATTTAAACTTAATAGAGGTGAAATTATAATTTATCCAAGCACAAATCTTCATTCCGTTAACAGTGTTCTCAATGGAGAAAGAATAGTATGCGTTGGATGGATCGAAAGTTATGTAAAAAGTATTGAGGAGAGAGAATATTTATTTGATTTAGACGCAGGTGCTAGGAGTTTACTGGCAAAGCATGGTAGATCTGACGAACTTGATCTTATTTTTAAATCCTATTCAAATCTCTTAAGAGTCTTGGGTGATTAAATAAGGATCATTTTATACAACAAAAAGAATATAAATTCGAAAAAGGTTAGTATATTAGAAAAGCGAATTATCTAATGCCAAGAAAAAGTTCAATTGCCATTTTTATTGCAGCGACAAGCGCACTAGCTATTTCAACAGTAGACACTAACTCAGTTAAATCAGGTGAAAATGATTTAGGAGGCTTAAAAGAATGGAATACTGATATGCCTTTAGATGGAGAATATAAACTGGATGCAGATGCCCAAAGGATCGCTGACGAGGCGGCAAAATCAAGTACTTGTATTCCTATTGGAGAAGGGGAAAATTGTTGGTAATTTTTTCAATTTAAGAAATTATTGATCAACTTAATAAACTTAATAAGCAAATAAAAACGCCCTTAATTGGGCGTTTTTATTTTTTAAAATCAGACTAGAATTTGAATGTTGTATTAATAACATATCCGGTCATATCTACTTCTTTACCAGCACCATCACTTGATGTGCCACCAAAGATTGCGGGAGTTACAGTAACAGAATCATTTACTTTGTAATCGTAATATACTTCATACAAGAATGGATCTACTGTATCGTCCTCATGTTTTTGAGGTTGACCAAAAGCAATACCAATTCTGTCATCAGCATTAAATATGTCTTGCCAAGTAAGACCTACAAAATAAGCATCTGTATTGGAATTACCAGTAGCATCTGTTTCTGAAGTGTCATATCCAAAAGAAATTGAAGGAGTAGCTGTACCAGTATTTTCTGGTCTCCACCAACCTCTTAAACCAATATTGGTACTATTACCGTCACCAGGTCTAGCTGATCCATCAGTTGTCTTGAAGTAAGAATCAGTCCATCCGTTATATTTTTGGTTGATAATAGCTGAGACTGAATATTGTGGCTTTGTAAAACCGACTTGAGTAGCCCAACTAGTCTTACCTTCATCACCAAGAATACCAGTAACAGTATTGCCCTTTTGAGTTGTGAAATTACTACTTATTGCAAAACCATTGTCAGCATTATATGCCCATCCAAGACCAGGACTTGTACTAGCACCATATGCAGCTGCATTACCTCCAAGTGTAAATGCCTTTAATACAGGCTTATAAATTGAAGGAGTAGTTCCATGCATGTAGTAGTTTTCAATCTTTGGACCAAACCAAACAGTATTGTTTTCACCTACTGGAGTTGAATACCAAATCTTATCAACTTTAAGAGCATCTCCATTTCCGTTAGCAGCACTTAAATAAGTGTTATATTCAGATTTAGTATCTGACCAACCGTCATGGTTACCAGTTTTAATTCTTACATAAAGATTATCATCACCAGTGAAACTTGAATTCAAGTTCATTGTGTATGTGTAATTCGCCACAACTTCACCAGTGTATCCTCCAACGACACCGTCTTTAGCGCCTTCTGTGTCTACACTACCGATAGTGAATACTGCTTTACCATCTAAAGTTGTTGTATCTGAGAAGCTACCAGCTTCAAAATTACTTTGTCTAGCCTCAAGGCCATCAATACGACCTTTAAGGTTTGCAATGTCTTCACTAACTTCGTTAATGAATGTTGTGCTATCTAATCTTTTAGCTTTTGATCCACTACGTTCGTAGCTATTCATGCCTTCAAGATTTAAAGCTTCGGAAGCTTGCGCAGCCATCGGTGTCAAAAGACCAAAGGCAGTACCTGCAACCAAAAGTTTTTGGAAGAGTTTCATTTTACCTCACACTAAAATTACCCATAAGAATGGGTATATATAATGTATCAAGTGAGACAAAAAACAAAAGAATAATAAGTTGCCTATTGAAGTATCATTTATTACATATCTTATATCAATGGTTATTAATTATTTTTTATTTAATGGATACATCAATAGTTCTCTTTCTTCAATCCAAGATGATGCAACTTCTCTGGCTAATTTTCTAATCTTTTCAATATATTGAGCACGATCTGTAACTGAAATCACTCCTCTTGCATCAAGCAAATTAAATGTATGACTACATTTTAGAACAAAATCAAGGGCAGGGTAAGTTAATTTCTTTACGATTAAAGTATTTGCCTCATCCTGATAAATTTCAAATAATTTCCTAAGATTATCAGGATTAGATTCATTAAAATTATATGAGCATTGACTTTTTTCAAATTGAAGCCAAATATCACTATATTTTAAATTTTTGTTCCAATTTAAGTCCCAGATACTTTCCTTATCCTGCAAAAACGTTGCAATCCTCTCTAATCCATAAGTAATTTCAATTGGGATTGGATTACAATCTAATCCCCCGCATTGTTGGAAATAAGTAAATTGAGTAACTTCCATACCGTCCAACCAAACTTCCCAACCTACTCCCCAAGCCCCAAGAGTTGGTGACTCCCAATTATCTTCCACAAATCTTATGTCGTGATTTCTAGGATTAATTCCTAGAGATTCTAAAGAAGTTAAATATTTTTCTTGAATTCCCTCTGGGGAAGGTTTAATTATTACTTGATATTGAAAGTAGTGCTGTGCCCTATTTGGATTATCTCCAAAACGTCCATCTGTGGGTCTTCTACATGGCTCTGAATATGCGACACTCCAAGGCTCTGGTCCAATAGCCCTTAAAAAAGTATGCGGATTCATTGTTCCAGCACCCTTTTCAGTATCATAAGGTTGCATTATTAAACATCCTTCTTCGGACCAAAATTTATTTAAGTTTTGAATTATGTCCTGAAAAAACATCTAATTAAAAAATTAAGAAACTCAAAGCAATTCCATAAGCAATAATAACAAAGCTTCACACTAAAGAAGAATAAAATAATTTATTAAAATATTAATTGCTCTCAGAAAAGACATATTTTCAACTGTCATAAATAAGAAAATTTCAAACTAATAATGACAAAAGTAATTAACAACTCTAATTTCTAAATGGTTCTATAGTTATTTAATTCTTTGAATAAAATATTTTTGATTTAAAAATAAATTAAATATTAATTATTTAAAAAAATCTAGTGGCAATGGCCCAAAAGTACTAGCTTCTTGAGATTCATGGTCATACTGACAAGTTAACAAAATCCCTTCTCCAAGACCATTTTCAGATCTAATAAAAACATTCCCAGTTTTTTGATTGCCTTTTAAAAAAACACTTCCATTAGCATTAAGGGATTCTAGATCCTTGAATTTAACGGAGGAATATTTTGTAGAAATTGATTTTAATGCCCCAATAGCATCAACATCAGAAGGTGCCATTATTCCTATTGTTATCCAATCAGCATCTATAATTTTTGCTTCAAGCTCTTCTAGTAATTGTTTGATTTGTACTTTACTTAAATGAGGAGCTGATCTGAGGCTGTTTAAATCAAATAAGTTATTTATTTCCATTTAGTGAATTCCTGAACAAAATAAATTGTTATCCAAATGTTCTACCATTCCATGCCCACATTGAAGCGGAGACATCCTCGAAAGAAATATAAATCTTATCTATTGGAATTCCCATTTTCTCATATAGAAAATCGGAAATTGGCTTTGCCATATCAGAAGGACTCAAAGAACCTATTGATTTAATTTCTAGAAAGCAACAAGGTTCTTGATCATCAAAATACATTTCGCAATCATCATCTAATTTTGCCATTACAAATCGTTTTGATTTGTTAGTTAAAGATGACACTAATTTCGAAATTTCTTCAAGTAATTTTTTCTTATCACATACTTTTGATGAAGTTGAAATATTAATATAAGGCATTTTTATGCAGCCATATAATCTTTTTGGGAATCACTTTGTGAATAAAATGTTTTATTCTTTACCAATTTTTTTGATGATAGATATGCCATATCGTATGAACTTATTCCGTTTTTATAGGGATTGAAAAGAGCATTTCTAGATCTACTTTTTTTGCTCCTTTTAAATTCAATCATCTTTAATTAAATTATTAATTTATAATTTAACTTTTTCTAAATAGATGTCTAGTTTTTTTTAATATTTTTAATTAATTTACCTAGAAAATAGATTTCTAAAAACACAATATGGATTCTTATTTATTAAATTCAATATACATTGAATTATTGTTTTGGAAGTTTTAAACAATTACCAGAGAAAAAAGCTTGATGAGAGTAATGATGCAGAGTTTTATTCTGATCCAAAATTTGTCTACCATCTAGATTCAAACTTTAGACAATATCTATCGGGAGTTTATGAAAATGAAATCATGGATAATTCAACAGTACTTGATTTAATGTCCAGTTGGGACAGTTATTTGCCTAAAGGGAAAAAATATAAAAAAGTTATTGGGCATGGATTAAACAAACAAGAACTTGAAAAAAACAAGATTTTTGATTCTTATTGGATACAAAATTTCAATTTAAATCAAGAAATTCCTCTTAATAACGAAAGTGTCGATTATTGCTTGATGGTAGCAGCATGGCAATATTTACAATATCCAGAAAATTTAACCAAAGAAATCATTAGAATATTGAGTGGTCAGGGCAAAATCATAATTGCTTTTTCGAATAGAGCATTTTGGCATAAGGCTCCTTACATATGGACTTCATCTACTGAAGAAGAGAGAATCAAATATGTTAGAAAAGTATTAATCTCAAATGGATTTAATGAGCCCAAAATTATTAAAAAGTTTAATGAACCAGCTCTTAACATCTTTAATTTTTTAAATAAAGACCCATTTTATTGTTTAATTGCGACTAAAAATAAATAATTCTCTATTACATTGAGTGACAAACCATAAAAGCTAATAAATATAATCCATAGCCATACTTTTAAATTTTTACTACTATTGGATAGTTAAAATTTATAATAATGGGTTCTAAAAGAGAAAAATATCCTGAAAAATGTCCTTGGGATCTTGGACCTAATCAACATTTAGCCAAAGAAGAGAACTGGACTTTAAGATTAGGCGAAGCAAATGTATGCTTTAGCAAAAACAGGCTTGATAATAATTATTTTCATGTAATTAGTAATGAAAATGAAGAACAAATTTTAGCTTTCAGAGCAAGAATCCTATATCAAAAACTACTTGATAAAGGATTCAGATTGGTTGAATAAAAAATTAGTTCAATAAACATATATCTTCAAAAACAAATTTTTGTATTTCTTCTTCTTTATTTTGATTTAGGTATTTTATTGTTCTTGAATTTAAAATCCAATAATCCTCTTTACCGATATTTATAAATTCATCTTTGTATTCCAATTTTTCTGAATTTAATTTAAGAGTATCTGGATCAATTTGTTTACTACTATATTTTTTACTAAGGGAACCTATTCCAGTATCTAAGAATTCTTCAACAAAAATTTCAATTATAGTTCCATGAATTTTTCTATAGACCATATTAATACAGTTATTTTTAACTCTATATTTATCACCTTCGTTCTTTCCAGTTACACTCATTTCAATACCGCTTTCAGAACTTTTTACTAAATTAAAATTATTCTCTGAATGCACAGATTGAAATTGTCTCTTTACCCTGTGTATGCATACTTCAAATAATTGAGAGGCAATGCTTTTAACAATTTTGTCATCCTCTATCTTTTGGATATGTGGCTTAAAGTCTTTACCTAATACAAACTCACCCTCATGAATACTATTATTAATTAAAAAAATACATTTACCTTGGTAACCACTAAAGGCATTCTTCCAGGTATACCTATTTTCATAAGCCTTTCTGAAAATCTCCTTACAATTAATTTCTTTTAGATTCTCCATCAAATTTTTAACTCATGAAATTAATTCTACAAAAAAACCTCTCTATTAAAGGAGAGGTTTTTTTATAAATTAAACTATCTTTGAGTAATTTTTGCGTTTTCCATATTGTCAAATGCTTGACCAATTTTCTTAAAGTCAAATCCCATTGCTCTTAGAGCATGCCATAAATGACCTTGCAAGAAAAAGAATCCCAAATAGAAATGAGCATTTGCAAGCCAGGCTCTTGAGCTATTTAGACTAGAACCTAAATCAACTGTGTCAATAAAATAAGGAGCGAACTCAAATTGAAGCTTTAAAGGTTCCCCATAAAGATCAACTGGATATATGGTTGTATTTGAAGCACACCAGAATGCCGCTACAAAAGCCATATAAGAAACGCCTACTACTGAGTAAGACAAAATAGCCTCAGCACCTAGTAAACCTTTACCTTTAAATTCAGTATATTCTCCAACTTGCTTAGTAAAAATGTGAAAAATTCCACCAATAATTTCTAAAAAGGCTAGAAATGCATGACCTCCCAAAACATCTTCTAGACTATCTATTTTTAGAAAATCAAATTGATGATTCCATATATGTGACAAATTCAAATCATATTCAACTTGTCTTACTGCTCCAAGAGCTGGATCATAAATACCATGCCATTTAGCCCATTCTACGAACCAAATAGCTCCTATACCTAAAAAGATTAAATGATGGCCAAGAATAAAAGTTAATTTATCTGGATCATCCCATTCAAAATCGAATTTTCTTGGCTTACTGGTTTCAGGATAATCTGCAAGATCCCCAGCAAATTTAGTGGAATGTAATAATCCTCCAGCACCCAAAACAGCAGAAAAGATTAGATGCAATGTGCAAATTACAACAATTCCATATGTTTCAGTAATAACTCCATTTTCAATACCACCAATTCCAAGACCTGCGAGGTGAGGTAGACAAATTAAGTTTTGTGCCCCCATTGGAATACTGGCGTCGTAACGAGCCAACTCAAATAATCCAAAAGCACCTGCCCAGAACATCATAAGTCCTGCATGAGCAGCGTGAGAAGCTATGAATTTACCTGAACGGCCAACAACACCAGAATTGCCTGCGTACCAGTCATAGGTGACATCAGATTTTCCGTAAGTTTGTAACACTTGATTTAAGTAAACAGCAAATTGAGCATATTGCTTAATCAGTATTGTTTTTACAAGTTCTTTACAGAATTAATTACTTATGTAAAAAAAACATATTGTGAAAGAACAAATGTTACAAATTGGGGAATAATATCTGAGAAAGCTTACGCCAATGAAGGGATTTCACCCTTAAGCTGAGAAGCCCATGTTTCAAGACGCGAATCGGTCAAATCAGATTCACTATCCTCATCAAGAGGTAATCCACAAAAACTTTCTCCTATAACACTTTTAGATTCATCAAATGTATAAGAAGATTTATCTACGTAACCGACCATTTCGGCACCTGCTTTAGTGAAGTAACTATGAAGTTCTTCCATTGCATCACAATAATTTTCAGTGTAGGTAGAAGAATCTCCTAAACCAAAGATTGCAACCTTTTTTCCTGATAAACTTAGTTCACCAATATCCTCTAAGATTGAATCCCATGCAGTTCCTGATCTTTCTTCATCAGCTCCTGTGTTCCAAGTAGGTATCCCGCAGATAATTCCATCAAGACCTTCAAATTCTGAAAGATCATCCACATCAGATACATCTTTAGGTGCTTCTGCTGAAGGAATAAAGCTGTGAAGACGATCCGCTACGTCTTCAGTTTTTCCAGTTGTAGTTGCGTAATAAATTCCTACGGTCATAACTTCAAAATGTTTACCTTAAAATAATAAAATCTAAAAACGTTAAATTAATTTCTTTAAAAACTTTTTCATGTAAAATTTTATACTAATTAAAGTAAGAAAAATTTTTTTGAGAATAATTCAGAAAAAACATTTCAAGCATCATGACTGATAAATTTCAAAATGATATAAATAATCTTGTTGAAGAATTTAACTTCAAAGGTGGGGGGGGGGGTTTAAATTAATTGTTTTATTTGGTTTATTGGGAGATTTTGATAGCTTTGAATATGCAATAAATTTGAAAAATTTTATCGATAATCATCAAGATAAAAATTTAGATGTTTTTGCTATAGCTATTGGTAATCAAAATGGCAAAGAAAAATTCTGTAACTTCACTGGATTTAGTAAAGAAAATTTAATAGTTGTTTCTGATAACCAAATTCATAATAATCTAAAAGTCTCAAGAGGTTTAGATATAGGTTTAGGAGGTTGGATAAATATGCTGTTGATGCTATCTGGAATAAATTCTCTTAAAACAATAAAAGAAGTTATTAGAGGTTATACAGGAGACCGTAAAGCTAAACAAATCTATTCAGAACTTGACAATCTTCACGTTTTAAAATTTCTAAAATTTTCAGGTAATTCTTTTAAACAGGTTTTTGGGGATGGTTATTTAAGACCTTTTGAATTAGCAACATTTAGACTAAATAATATGAATGAAATAATCCAAAATTGGGGTGATTATATACTTCATGAAAAATACCTTCCTCAAAGAGGGGCTTCTTTTTTATTAAATGAAAAAAATCAAATTATTTATAATTTTTTTTCGAGTGATGTGCTTGGATATTCATCAAACATGAGCGATCCTTTAGGATTTTTATCTGATTTAATTTAAAGAATAGTTTTTTAAAACCTTTTTATGAATGTAGACATATTTGGTTATTTTGCAGCGATTTTAACAACAGCTGCATTCCTACCTCAATTAATAAAGACTTTAAAAACAAAAAAGGCAGATGATGTTTCTTTGACAACTTTACTAATGTTTATTATCGGGGTATTGTCTTGGATTATTTACGGTTATAAAATTTCCTCTACACCAATACTGATAGCTAATTTAATTACATTAATCTTAAATCTATTGATATTAATCTCAAAAATATATTTTTCAAAAAACTAAAGACAGCAATAATAGCTCTAATAGTATTAAAGTATTTCTATTTTACTTAAAACATAATTATTATAGAATTAAAATTTACTAATCTTGAAAACTTCAAAATGCTGGGTTTGGTTTAAAGGTAGCCTTAACAAGGGTGGTTTTTGGAAAGAAGGGTTTACATGTACTTTTGACGAGAACCCCGGGGTTTTAATAGAAAGTCCTGCTTACGTAACTTGTAGAGTTCCAACTTGGAGAGTTTTGACTAGAGAACCAGAAAATTTATATAAATCTCCCATAATCCCCGATAAAGCATTATGGAAAATAATTTAAATTATCCATAGATAATAAAAAATTTTTTGACTGCACTCCGGCAAGTTAATATAACTTTAATGAATATTTAATTAATACCATCTACTCTCTTTTTATAAATATTATCCCTTTCTTAATTTTTGGTTTTTTTCTTGGTAAAAAGAACCCAAAGATTTCTGAATATATTGCAAGACCTTTAATAAGATTTGGCATTCCATTAAGTGTTATGGGTCTTTTATTAAAAGAGGGTATAGATATAAACCTAATAAAAAGTGCATTATTAGCATTTTTTCTAATTGGATTTTTAATAATTTTAATAAATATATTCCCAATATTTAAAAACAGACTTCCAAATTACAGCTTGCAGCTTGCAGGCCTAATTGGTAATACATCATTTCTTGGGATACCAATTGCAATAGCTCTTCTCCCTTCAAAAACCATCAACTTTACTATCGGATTCGATTTAGGGACAACACTATTCGCTTGGATATTTGGACCTTTTTTTCTGCAAAAAAAATCCCAAAACAATAATATCCAATACATCAAAGGATTATTAAATGCATTGATAAATAGTCCTGCATCAAGAGGGATAATTGGTGTACTTTTAGTATACATTTTCCAAATAGATGAGGCTTTAGGTAATTATCTTTGGATACCTGCAAGAATAGTTATTGCTTTGGCAATAATTACTGTAGGAACAAGACTTGGGTTAATAACAAATCAAAAGGATAAGATTTTTGATCTTAATGAAGAAATTAAATTTTCCATTTTATTAAAGTTATTTATTCTTCCTTTTATTATTTTTTTAGTAAGCAAATTTCTAAAGTTTGACTTCTATCAATCAGCAGCAGTAATTCTTCAGGCAGGAACCCCAACGGCAATATCCACAATTTTAATGGCAGAGGCTTATGGGGTTAGACAAAAGATCGCCTCAAAAATTCTTTTTACTACAACTTTAATTTCAATAGTTACAATTCCTCTTTTAACAATTTGCATAAATGCAGTCAATTAAAAGACTTATAAAGTTTAAACGCATGGTTAATGAATATTGTAAAGATAATATCCGGATAACTACATAATGTCTTAAGATTTAGGGTATGAAGTCAGCCAGCCCTGAAAATGAATATATTCCTTTAAATCTCAGGATTTCGGTGAGGAAGGATACTCTAAGGCTCATCTCAGAGATGGCTCAAGATATGGGAATAAGCATTAATGAAGTTTTTAGTTTTTTAGCAGAAGATTCTGTAATTGATCTCGAATTACTCGAAGATATGCATCAAATTGAAATTCCAAATAAGTGCAGCCTTGATGACCTGAAAAACGCTATTCTTAAAAAAAGGCTTTGTTAGAATTTCTCAACTTTTCTATTTTTCCAGTCAGATTTATAACCACTTTTAACTAAAAAATCAGAAACCTTATTTAAATCACTTTTCTGAATACGCCATAAATTATAAATCCCATATTCGCCCAATTTTTGATGATTAATTTTTGACCAATGAGGTTCTTGGGAAGAATAATCGTCTATAACAACCAATAAAAATTTGTATTCATAATCAGGTTGATCCTTATAATTTTTTCGCCTGTCAGTATTTAGTCTTTCTGACAGGTTAATTAATCCTTCTTTAGTATTTGGCTCATAAAAAACTATTTGTCTCGAATAATAATGTAAAGACGGTTTTCTTATCCCAATCATTGCTAGAGTTTCCCTCCCCTCACGAATACCTAAAATTAATTTTGAGATATTCCTTAAAGGTAATTGCCTTGAAGTATCTGCTAATTTTCTTATTGGCGACATCAAAAAAGATTGTCCAATTAGTAGCAAAATTTGAAGATAAAGAAAGATATCTTTGGATTTTAAAGAAAATAAAATTATTGCAAGAACTGTAAATAAAGAGAAAAATAATTTGGCTTTAAAAATTATCCCATAACTTATTAGATCAGATGCAAGATTAGGCATTTCAGGATCATTTATTGAAACTAACCAAATATTTGAGAAAAAGAATGCTATTGAGAGTCCAAACAAAATTAAAATATTAATAATCCATAAATATACATAAGTTTTATTTCGATCTTTTAAGTTTATAAAGCTATTACTGATTAGAATTGCAGCTGCTGGAATTGCTGGTAACCAATAGCTTGGTAGTTTCGTAGCAGAAATACTAAAGAAGATTAAAACTGATGTTAACCAGCATAAAGAATACGTATAAAGGGTTTCAGAAACCTTCCAACTTTCTTTTAAACTTTTCGATAAATCCCTAAAAGCTTCAAATACACCGTGATATAAAAAAGGGGTGAATGGTAATGAAGCCAATATCATTATGTAGAGAAAAAACCAGAACGGCTCTGCATGATTATTGACAACTGATGTATATCTTTGAAAATTATGATAACCAAAAAAATTGTCCCAAAAAGGCTTTCCTTCTTTTATGAGTTCTAAGATATACCATGGAATACTTATTAGAATTGTTATTAATAAACCTTTCTTAGGGTTTATCTTGCAAAGCAACCTTCTCCAATCTTTCTGAATAAATAAAAATAATGTAATAGTAAATGTTGCTAAAACAAATGCAACAGGTCCTTTAGTTAAAATTGCAAACCCCAAAAATACCCATGCTGAGATGCATTTATCATTATTCTCACTTGCCATTCTTCTCCAAAATAAAAGCAGGCTAATTCCTAAAGTTCCAGTTAATAGAGAATCACTCACAGCAGTTCTACTCCAGATGATTATTAATGGAGACAGAGCAAAACCTAATGATGCAACTATTGGAGTGAGGAAAGACTTATCACCTTTCTGTGGCCAACAACACAAGGTATCTCCAATCATCAGCATTAAAAATAATGATCCTAAAGCTGAAGGAAGTCTGGCTGAGAGTGTCCCGAAACTATCCCAAATCTCATTTTTTGGTAATGAGTAAAAAAAACCCATTAGCCAATATATTAGTGGAGGCTTATCAAAACGGAAAATTCCATTGACTTTTGGAGTTAACCAATCCCCAGATTCACTCATTGCCCGCGCAGCAGCGGCAAATAAAGGTGGAGTTTCATCCACCAGTCCTGTTTTCCCTAAATTTAAAATAAATAAAATGATCCCAGAAACTAAAACTATCAATAAGGTTATAATCCTTTTTTTTGAATGAAGAAGAATCATTTACTATATTAATTTTACTTATATTCGTTGATTACCTTATTAAGCCAGTTCATAACCTTGTTAGCAAATATATCTGTGGAAGCATTTTTTTCTACCCATTCTCTACAATTTTTACGCTTTATTTTTTCAATAATCTCTACATAGGAAAGAAGACTTTCTTTATCATCAGGATTGGCAAGATACCCTGTTTGCCCGTGCTGAATAATTTCACTAGGTCCTCCCCTTTTATAGGCTATAACTGGCACTCCACAAGCTAAAGCTTCAACAACAACGTTTCCATATGCCTCATTCCATTTCGGAGTATTTAGCAAAACTCTGCATTTGCCAAGTTCTTTTTGTAATTCATCAGTTGTTAAGAAACCCATCCAATCTATAGTTCCTTTAGGAAATGATTGTTCTATCTTTGAGGCGTAGGTCTCGTCTTCTATAACTCCCCAAACGTTTAGTTTTTCGCCAAGTTCATTTGCTGCAAAAACTGCATCCTCTAAACCTTTCTCCGGTGCAACTCTTCCAACCCAAGCCAAGGGTCCCTTCAATGAATCTTGGAAAATATAATTATCTAATTTAAAACCGTTCCCAATAATTGTTGGTTTTTTTATAAATGGATAATCACTAGCTTGTATTTTTGAATGAAAAGCAAAATTGTATGGATGTTTAGCATGTACCTTGGAGATTAAATTACTAATGACTAAACTTTCAGAACCCATACTAATAATATGTGCAATGGGTATCTCTACATTTAGAGTCATCCAAATAGGTAGCCAATCATAAGACATGTTCAACAATACATCTGCTTGTTTTGCGATATCTAATCCCTTTTCTAGCATTCCTGCTAGAAGTGAATTATCTGGGATACTTACAGGAGAATTGTAATTTTGATGCTGCCAACTAATTTGGTCTTGCCCTTCTACAACATGTAATTTTGCTTTTTCATTACTATCATTTAATTTAGATTTTTTGGGAGCTATCACATCTACCGAGTGACCTAAAGAAAGCAAACCTGACACTAAGGAATTCAAAGTTAATTCAACCCCTCCACCTTTGCCGCTTCCCAGAAAACCTATTGGAGTACTAATCAAAACTATACGCATTATTTAGACTGTTTTAAAAATCAAGAATCCAATTAAATAGTAGTGTCTTTGAATTTTTTTTCCCATAAAGACCTTCTCTGGCTAACAAAAAATACTGATATAAGAACAAAAACGACTCCTATCCATTGCACAAAAGTAAGTCTTTCATCTAACCAAACACCTCCACTGAGGAGAGCAAATACAGGTGTTAAGAATGCAAGGGTACTAAATCCAGTTATTTCTTTACTATTAGCGAAGTAGAAAAACAATCCATAAGCTACAGCTCCTCCAAAGACACTTGCGAATGACATGAGCCCCCAATCAAATATTGACCAATTTGGGATTATTTGAAAATTTGATTGTAAGCAATGCTTAATGATTAAGGGCACACTCCCTAGAACCATATGCCATCCCGTAACTGCAACAGGATCACTTTTAGTACAGGTGAACCTAATTAAAATTGTTCCTAGTGCCATAGCTAAAGAAGCTGCAAGCATCCAAAGTTCACCAAAGTTAAAAGCTATATCATTCATAGACTTATCAGACAATAACCACCAATTTTCTAAAAATTCTTGTGGTACGCCTAAAAATACTATTCCTCCCAAGCCAAAAAGTAAGCCTAACCATCCAATTGGATTAATTAAATTTCCAAATATGGCCCTTGCTAAAATCGCTACCAAAAGTGGCTGAGAATCAATCAATACAGAGCCAAGACCTGCTCCAGTTTTTCCTATGCCATAAGTTAAAAACAACTGAAAGAAAGTGGCATCGACAATTGTAAACACAAAAAACCACTTCAAATCGCACTTATAAATTTTCAAATCTCTTTTAAACAAATATGTTGTTATAAGAACAAGAATCCCTGCAGGAAGTAACCTTAAAGAAGCAACAAACTCTGGCCCAGCACTAGATACTAAGGGAGTCATGGCCGCCATCGAAGTACCCCAAAGAGCAAAAGGGAGTATCATTAAAAACCAATTTAGGATTGAATTCATTAGGTCTGCTGATAGTCTTTTTAAAGTAGTTTTATGTTTTACCTTAAAATAATGATTTGGCCTTTTAGACGAAAGTCAAAAAAAAGAATGGCTCGTATAGTAATTGATGAGCCTATTACTAGTTCAACAAGGGTTTCTGTCCTTAAAGCTCTTAAACAAATTGAGGATAGAGAGTTTCCTGCATTAATCGTGAGAATTGATTCGCCAGGAGGCACTGTTGGTGATAGCCAAGAAATATACTCTGCTATTAAAAGACTAAAAGATACAGGATGTAAAGTCATTGCTAGTTTTGGGAACATATCGGCATCTGGAGGTGTTTACATTGGTGTTGCATCTGACAAAATAGTTGCGAATCCTGGTACAATTACAGGATCTATTGGTGTGATTATAAGAGGAAATAATTTATCTGAATTATTAGATAAAATTGGTATAAAATTCGAAACTGTTAAAAGCGGTGTCTTTAAGGATATACTTTCTCCAGATAAAGCTTTAAGTGAGGAGGGTAGAAGACTACTTCAAGGCCTGATAGATGAAAGCTACAAACAATTTACTGAGGCTGTTGCTGAGGGAAGAAATTTATCTGTTGAAGAAGTTAGAAAATTTGCCGATGGAAGAATTTTTACGGGATCGCAGGCAAAAACATTAGGTCTTGTTGATGAAGTTGGAGATGAATTCGTGGCAAGAGAACTTGCTGCAAAGATGGTTAATATTGATCCAAAAATTCAGCCCTTAACATTTGGGAAGAAAAAAAAGAAAATCCTTGGACTAATTCCTGGAAGTAAAATTATTGAAAAAGTTATTAATACTATCTTTTTTGAGATTGATTCATCGAATAAAATGCTTTGGTTATATAAGCCTTAAATCAATATGCCTGAAAAAATGAAAGATAATTATAAAATCACATTTATTAGAGGAGCTACAACAGCATCCGGCAATTCTGTAAAAGGAATAGAAGATGCTGTTATAGAACTCATAGATGAATTAATTAAACGCAACAAGCTTATTAAGAAGAACTTATTATCAATTACATTCACCTCTACCAAAGATTTGGATGCATGTTTCCCTGCTTCAATCGCAAGGAAATGTAATGAACTTGATTCAGTAGCATTTTTAGACGTTCAACAAATGTATGTCTCAAATGATGTTGATTTTTGTATAAGAATTTTGGCACAAGTCTTATTACCATCAAATTACCCCGTAAATCATCCTTATTTAAGGGGCGCTTCAAAATTAAGACCTGATAGATGTTAATCTTAGTTAAACAATTTTCCATATAAATCTGGATAGACCTAATTAATCCTTTAAAAATTTATTTAATCAATGTTAAAAACAAAGAAACTTGCTTTAAATTTTAAAATTTTTAGATTTTTTCTTATTCCTACAATTTTATTTTCAACTCAGTTCTTTAGTAACAGTCAAGATGCCAAAGCAGGTTTGGAATTTCAATGGGATCAAGACTCTGGACATAGAAGATTAAAGTGGTTTCAAAAAGAAAATAAAAAACGATTTAGGAATAAAATTTATTTTTTCTTGAGGCCATCTGATAGAAAAACTGATCTTTTAAAAATAAATTTAACCAACCCTAAACCCTTTAAAGCAAAACTGAATAAAGAAAAAATTAGTCTTTGCAAGGTAAGAATAGGCGGTTTTGAAGATCGCACTAAATGCCTAGAAGATATTCCAGCCGATATTGAAATTAATACCGATAAATCATACATATATTCAATCAATATTTACCCCTACAGTCCTCTTCCTTCAAGTAAAGATAATTATGCAATTGTTTTAAAAATCATGAATCCAAAAAAATCAGGACTTTATCAATTTCATTCCTATGGACAGCCTAAAGGCAAATCAGTTTCAAGTTATTTAGGAAGCTGGACCATAGTGATCGATTAAATGATAAATTAATTAAGGATAATAAAACAAATGACTAAAAGAACTTTTGGCGGAACTTCAAGAAAAAGAAAACGTGTATCAGGGTTTAGAGTAAGAATGCGTTCTCATACTGGTAGAAGAGTTATAAAAAGCAGAAGACAAAAAGGTAGAGAAAGAATAGCTGTCTAACTCAACATCAAAATGTCCTTACCTAAAGATATGCGTTTAAAAGGTCATAGGACTTTTAATTATATTCATAAAAATTCCAAAAAATATCATGGGAAATTAATGACATTTAAAGTAGCAAGATCAAATCCTGAAATCCTCTCATCCCATAAAATCACAAATATCTCAAACAAATTTAGGGTTGCAATTGCTATTAGCAAAAAAGTTTCAAAAAAAGCTGTCGATAGAAACAAAATAAGAAGAATCCTGCAAGAGTGGTTAATAACAAATTTTCAAAAAATTAATAACCACAAACCTTATTGGTTACTTGTTAACCTTAAATTCGGAGATTTCTGCAATGATAAAAATAGACTTTTGGAGGAATTTCAAAACTTAATGTTCCAATCCCGTCTAATCAAATGATTAACATCAACGAAGAAACCTTTTACGAAGGTGGTCCTGCAAAAAGTGATTTAATAATAAATCTACTAGCGGGTATAACTATTCTTGGTTTGCCATTTACCTTTGCAGCAATAGTTAGAGCATTATGGTTGAGATATAAAATTACAAACAAAAGAATTACAATAGATGGCGGATGGTTTGGTAAAAACAAAACACAAGTTTCATTAAGTAACATTGAAGAAATCAGATCTATCCCAAGGGGATTCGGATCATATGGTGATATGGTTCTTATTCTTAATGACGGATCAAAGGTTGAAATGAAATCATTACCTCTATTCAGAGAAAAGCAAAAATTTATTGAAGAAAATATAAATAAAAGATCGCAAATCCCAAATCTCAACGAGGTAGAAGGATTTGCTACTAAATCCTAAATAAATTAATTACAAAAACCTTTTTATCCTGTAAAATAAAATGTCTAGTAAAATTACACTCTCTTTAATATCGTGATAGGGTTCATTTCTGAAAAACTACTTATCCCTATACTAGATTTTTTCTACGGTTTAGTACCTAGTTATGGTTTAGCGATTGTTGCATTAACAGTTGTAATTAGGATCGCACTTTTCCCTTTAAGCGCTGGTTCCATTAGAAGTGCAAGAAGGATGAAGATTGCCCAACCAGTAATGCAAAAAAAGCAAGCAGAAATAAAATCTAAGTTTTCAGGTGATCCAAAGAAACAGCAAGAAGAATTAGGAAAACTAATGAATGAGTTTGGCAGTCCTCTCGCAGGTTGCCTTCCATTGATTGTGCAAATGCCTGTTCTATTTGCATTGTTTGCAACCTTAAGAGGCTCACCATTCGCTGATGTGCCTTACAACATAAATCTTAAGGTCGTTCCACAGGATCAAATTGCAGCGATAGATCCAAAACCTTATAAATCACCAAGACACTCTATATTCATTACAGAAAAATCACATTTTCCTGTAATAGCTACAATTCCTAATGGAACAAAATTAGGAACAGAAGAATCAATCAAAATAAATTTGCAAACAACGAATGGCAATAGCTATTCTGAAGTTTTATCTAAATACGATAATGGATCAAAATTTCTGCCTACTTGGAAGGTATCAAAAGGATCCGAAAATCTAAAAGTTTCTCAGGACGGTATAGTAACTGCTATAAAACCTGGTGATGCAACAATTGAAGCAAAAATTCCTGGTCTAGCTGCAAAAAGTGGATTTCTATTTATTAAAGCTCTCGGACAAGTTGGTTTTTATGTAGACGGGGCTATTAATTGGGATATTGCTACACTTGTTGGTGCCTTTGGATTAACCCTACTTCTCTCTCAAGTTTTATCTAGTCAGGGGATGCCAGCAAATCCACAGCAATCAACAGCTAACAAAATTACACCAGTCATGATTACTGGTATGTTTCTGTTTTTCCCACTACCAGCAGGAGTATTACTATATATGGTTGTAGCCAATATATTTCAAGCATTTCAGACTTTTCTTCTTAATAAAGAAGCTCTTCCTGAGAATCTACAGAAAATTTTGGATCAACAATTATTGGCCAAAGATGCTGTAATAACAACTTCTGCTTCAACCATCTCAGATAAAAGATTACCTTTTGAACCTAATAGTAAAAAATAGTCTTAATTTTAGATAATGAATTCTTGGTGTAGAAATTTAGAATTACTTATAAAATCAAGAACTTCATTAATTTGGATAAGGACTAAAGAAGAGGAAAGATTAGAAAAATTAGTATATTTCTCTTGTGAAAGATTAAATATAAAAAGATTCGTTTGCTGGGATTGTGTTAGTGGCATTAAAGGATTAATAAATGAAGCTGGTAAATTTTCTAACAATCCGCTAGGAGTGCTTAATTGGCTTAAGGAACAAAGTTCTGAAGTTTCAACAGTTTTATTAGTAAAAGATTTTCATAAATTTTATGATGACCCATCTATTAATAGGACTATTAAGGAACTATCTTCAGCGCTTAAGGAAACCAGCCATAATTTAATTATTAGTTCTCATCTATTTCCCTCATCAGAAGATCTTGATGAATTAATGACAATTGTAAACTTACCTTTACCTGATCAAAAAGAGTTGAAAAATATAATAAAGAAAATTGCTATAAATACTAATTCAAATCTTGAAGAACAAGATTTAAACGAACTTTCTATAGCTTCAAGTGGATTAACTGAAATAAAAGTAAAGCAAGTCACGGCAAAGGCCCTTGCTCAAAGAGGCAAAATTAGTAAAGAAGATATTAAAGATATTCTTGAAGAGAAAAAACAAGTTATCGCCAGAAGTGAAATTTTAGAATTTTTTGAAGCCAAATCAAGTCAAGATGATATTGGTGGTTTAAATGTTTTAAAAGTTTGGCTTAATCAAAGATATAGGGCCTTTTCTAAAGAAGCTAGAGATTATGGACTACCTATTCCAAAAGGAGTCTTACTTGTAGGGGCGCAAGGAACAGGTAAATCACTTACTGCAAAATCAATTTCCAAGAGTTGGTCGATGCCTCTTCTTAGATTAGATGTTGGAAGACTATTTTCTAGCCTTGTTGGTTCAAGCGAGGCAAGAACAAGAGAAACAATATCGAGAGCTGAGGCCATGTCACCTTGTATTCTTTGGATCGATGAAATCGATAAGGGCTTTGGTGGCGATGCTAGAAGTGATGGAGGAACAAGTCAAAGGGTTTTGGCAAGTTTATTAACTTGGATGGCTGAAAAAGAATCCGCCGTATTTGTAATTGCCACCGCTAATGCTATAGATAAGCTTCCTGCTGAATTATTAAGAAAAGGTAGATTTGATGAGATATTTTTCCTTGATTTACCAAATTCTGAAGAAAGATTAAGCATTCTGGATTTGCACTTAAAAAAAAGAAGACCAACTTACAGTTTCCCTCTTTCTACTATTATTGATAGAACAGATGGATTCTCAGGTGCAGAACTTGAACAAGCAGTAATAGAGGGTATGCATATTTCATTCTCTGAAAATAGAGAGCTTATGGAGAAAGATTTAATAAAGGCAGTTTCTGAATTAGTCCCTCTATCCAGAACAGCTAAAGAGCAAATTGATTTACTAAAAGAATGGTCATCTACTGGACGTGCTCGTTCTGCGTCGTAATTAAAGTTCTATTCATTAAAAATGTTTTATAAGTTAGGAATCATTAATTTAGTTAATTTTTCATCAAAAATCCCAAAAAATCAATTGAGATTAACTATCTTAATTAAGGTATAAAAAAAAAAAGAGTGTTAGATCAAAAATTAATAAGAGAAAATCCAACATCTGTTGAAGAGAATTTATCCTTAAGAGGAAAAGTTTATAAGATATCCCACATACACGAATTAACTGTAAAAAAAAAAGAAATTGATATAGAAATATCCAGTCTCCAATCTGAAAGTAAAAAATTAAGCAAATCAATCGGTCAAGTAATTGGGGAATCGCAAAATAATAATTCACAAGAATTAAATAAATTAAAGAAAAAGGGCAACGAATACAGACTGAAAATTTCTGAACTTGAAGAGAAAAAAAGATTATTAGATAAACAAGTAGATAATGAGATTTATAATTTGCCAAATTTCCCTAGCAAAGATGCACCTATTGGAAAAGATGAAAGTGAAAATGTACAAATAAAAACTTGGGGAGATCCTTTAAAAAAAGAGAATCTTAAATCTCATTGGGAGATAGGCGAAAGTCTTAATCTTTTTGAGTCTGTCAAATCAACTAAAATATCAAAAAGTCGTTTTATTACACTTATTGGTAATGGGGCCAGATTAGAGAGAGCATTAATAAATTTTATGCTCGACATGCATACTAGCAATGGTTATTTAGAGTTAATGCCTCCAGCTTTAGTGAATTCAGAAAGTCTTACCGGATCTGGTCAATTACCTAAATTTTCAAATGAAAGTTTTAAGTGCTCTAATGACGACATGTGGCTTTCTCCCACTGCTGAAGTTCCACTAACTGCTTTCCATAGAAATGAGATTATTGATGCTCAGAAGTTACCTATTAAGTATGTTGCATATAGTCCATGTTTTAGGAGAGAAGCTGGAAGTTATGGAAGGGATACTAAAGGTTTAATAAGACTTCATCAATTTAATAAGGTTGAGCTCTATTGGTTTTGTGATCCAAGTAAATCTTTAGAAGCTCATAAAAAGATTACTTCTGATGCAGAAAGCATTTTAAAAAAGCTCAACTTACCTTACAGATTAGTAGATATTTGTACTGGAGATTTAGGTTTTTCCTCTAGTAGAACATTTGATCTTGAAGTCTGGCTCCCAAGTAGTAAATGTTATAGAGAAATTTCAAGTTGCAGTAACTGCCTTGACTTTCAAGCGCGTAGATCATCAATAAGATCAAAAGTTGATAAAAAAAATACATATTTACATACCTTAAATGGCAGTGGGCTTGCTGTTGGAAGAACAATGGCCGCTATTCTTGAGAATGGTCAACAAACAGATGGCAGCGTTAAGATTCCAGATGTTCTAGTTCCATATTTTGGATCAAATTTTTTAAAAACTGCTTAATATAAAAGAATGAATGTCTTAACCTCAATAACAGTACTTGGATTCCTCATATTTTTTCATGAGATGGGGCATTTTCTTGCGGCAATTTTACAAGGTATTTATGTTGATGGATTCTCGATTGGCTTTGGACCCTCAATTATTCAAAAAAAATTTAGAGATATAACTTATTCATTCAGAGCCTTTCCTCTTGGAGGCTTTGTATCCTTTCCTGATGAAGAACTAAATAATATTGACCCTAAAGATCCAAATCTTTTAAAAAATAGGCCAATAATCCAAAGAGTTATTGTAATCTCCGCTGGAGTATTCGCTAACTTAATACTTGCTTACACAATCTTAATTATAAATGTAACTACTCTTGGTATTCCATTTGATCCAGAACCGGGCATTTTAGTTTTGGCGACTCAACCTGAGAAAGCTGCCTCTCTTGCTGGCTTAGAACCAGGAGATAAAATATTAGAAATTGAAACTGGTACTTTAGGAATTGGGGATCAAGCTGTTTCCACTTTAGTAAAAGAGATTCAAAATTCATCAGATGAACCAATTTCAATAAGAATTGAAAGAGATGGGATTTTCAAAGATTTAACTTTGATACCAAAAAATATTGATGGGAAAGGAACAATAGGTGCTCAATTGCAACCGAATATAAGGAAAGAAACTAGAAAGACAAAAAATATTTTCGAACTTTTTAAATACACTAATAATGAATTTTCATCACTTTTGGTAAAAACAATTCAAGGTTATAAAGGTTTAATAACAAATTTCTCCTCAACAGCTCAACAATTAAGTGGGCCGGTAAAAATCGTTGAAATCGGTGCACAATTATCTCAACAAGGTGGAACAGGCATATTATTATTTGCGGCTTTAATTTCTATTAATTTAGCAGTACTTAATTCATTACCTTTACCGTTGTTAGATGGAGGACAACTTGTTTTCACTTTAATTGAAGGTTTTAGGGGAAAACCTGTTCCAGTCAAGGTACAAATGGTTGTTACTCAGTCCAGTTTTTTTCTTTTAGTTGGACTAAGCGTTCTACTTATTATCAGAGATACTAGTCAACTATTAATAGTACAAAGATTATTAAACCAATAAATAAATTTTAAAAACTGTTCTCTAAGCTGTTAATATATTATTTAGTTTAAAGATTATATTCAATGGCCAAAAAGTCCATGATTGCGAGAGAAGTTAAACGCAAAAAACTTGTGAAGAAATATGCTGCAAAAAGGAAATCATTATTAGATGAATTTAATGCCGCAAAAGATCCAATGGAAAGGTTAGAAATTCATAGAAAGATTCAAGGTCTACCAAGAAACTCTGCACCAAATAGAGTAAGAAATAGGTGTTGGGCAACTGGTAAACCTAGAGGAGTATATAGAGATTTTGGTCTTTGCAGGAATCAGTTAAGACAAAGAGCTCATAACGGTGAACTTCCTGGAGTAGTTAAATCAAGTTGGTAGTATGAGTTTTTAACTTAAGTACTATATTTTCTCAAGAAAAAATAATACTTTTAGAAATGAAAATTCATTTTTAGGACATTTTTAAAAATTTTTATAGCTTATCTAAATAATTTACTCAATATGTCCCTATTAAATGTAAGAATAAATTATGTATAGATTTATAATTTAAAAAGTGGAAGGACAAAATAAGTCGATCACGTTTGACGGACGAGAGATACGACTAACTACAGGACTATATGCTCCTCAAGCAAGTGGATCAGTAATGATTGAGTGTGGTGATACCTCACTATTAGTTACAGCAACAAAAACTGCCAAAAAAGAACCATCAGACTTTCTACCTCTGATATGCGACTATGAAGAAAAACTTTATGCTGCAGGGAGAATTCCAGGTGGTTTTATGCGGAGAGAGGGTCGCCCACCAGAAAGAGCGACTTTAATTGCAAGATTAATTGATAGGCCAATGAGGCCACTTTTCCCCACATGGATGAGGGATGAGATTCAAATAGTCGCATCATGCCTTTCTCTAGATGAAAGAGTTCCAGCAGATGTTTTAGCTGTTACGGGGGCTTCAATAGCAACATTAATAGGAGAAATACCATTTTATGGGCCAATGGCTGCGGTAAGAGTTGGGCTTATAGGGGATGATTTCATCTTAAATCCAAGTTATAGAGAAATAGAAAGAGGAGATTTAGACATTGTTGTTGCAGGTTCGCCAGACGGTATCGTCATGATTGAAGCAGGTGCAAATCAATTATCAGAACAAGATACAATCGAAGCTATAGATTTTGGATATGAGGCTGTTACTGAACTTATTAAATCTCAAGAAGATTTACTAAAAGATTTAGGAATAAAACAAATCAAACCATCGGATCCTGAAGAGGATAAAACATTACCTTCTTATTTGGAAAAAAATTGCAGTAAAGCTATTGATTTGGTTCTTAAGAAATTTGATCAATCAAAAGATGAGAGGGATCTTGAACTCGAAAAAATAAAAGTTGAGACGCAAGGTAAAATCGAATCTTTGAAAGAGGACAACCAAATAAAAGTTCTTTTATCAGAAAATGACAAGTTATTAAGTGTTGACTTTAAAAAACTCACCAAGAAATTAATGAGGTCGCAAATCATTAATGATGGGAAAAGAGTTGATGGAAGGGATCTCGACGAAGTTAGAAAAATATCTGCTTCTGCAGGAATTCTTCCAAAAAGAGTTCATGGCTCTGCATTATTCCAAAGAGGTTTAACCCAAGTTTTATCTACAACCACATTAGGTACTCCTAGTGATGCTCAAGAAATGGATGACCTAAATCCAAGTACTGAAAAAACATATTTGCATCACTACAACTTCCCTCCTTATTCGGTTGGTGAAACTAGGCCTATGAGAACCCCTGGAAGGAGAGAAATTGGTCATGGAGCACTTGCAGAAAGGGCAATAATTCCTGTTCTACCTGGCAAAGAGACATTCCCATACGTTTTAAGAGTTGTGAGTGAAGTTTTAAGCTCTAATGGTTCCACTTCAATGGGTTCTGTATGCGGAAGCACGCTTTCATTATTGGATGCAGGGGTTCCTTTAAAAGCTCTTGTAAGTGGTACTGCCATGGGCTTAATCAAAGAAGGTAAAGAAGTAAGAATTCTTACAGATATTCAAGGCATTGAAGACTTTCTTGGAGACATGGACTTTAAAGTTGCAGGAACTGATAAGGGTATAACTGCTTTACAAATGGATATGAAGATTACAGGTTTACCAGTCTCTATTATTTCTGACGCGATCAAAAAAGCTCGTCCTGCAAGATTACATATTTTAGAAAAAATGCAAGCAGCAATAGACAAGCCTCAAGAATCCCTTTCTCCTCATGCCCCACGACTATTAAGCTTTAGAATTGACCCTGAGCTTATAGGGACAGTTATCGGACCCGGCGGAAGAACTATCAAAGGAATCACTGAAAGAACTAATACAAAAATAGATATAGAAGACGGTGGGATTGTCACAATTGCTTCTCATGACGGAGCTGCTGCAGAAGAAGCTCAAAAGATAATAGAAGGATTAACGCGCAAGGTTCATGAAGGAGAGATATTCTCTGGAGTTGTAACAAGAATAATACCTATAGGTGCTTTCGTAGAAATATTACCAGGCAAAGAAGGAATGGTTCACATTTCTCAATTATCTGAAGCAAGGGTTGAGAGAGTCGAGGATGTAGTAAGACAAGGAGATGAAGTAACCGTTAGAGTAAGAGAGATAGATAGCAGAGGCAGAATTAATCTTACTTTGAGAGGTGTAGGACAAAATAGTGGGATGTCATATCCCGAGCCAACCCCTACGCCCGTTGCTCCCCTTAATTAAAAGTTAAAGAGGATAAATTCCATTATTCTCAATAATCTTCTTTATTTCGAGACAAATACTTCCATGAGTATCCCTGTTACTAGTGGCGACTATAATACCTCCTTGCTCGAAACTATTTTCACCATAGGATAGTTCTTGATTATCCAAATTTGTAATTGCACCACCAGCAGCTTTCAGAATAGTCTCTGGGGCTGCAAAATCCCAATCTTTTGGCGAACTTTTACCAGGCATACTAAGGCAGATATAAATATCACTATCTCCGCGAACTATAGAAGCTATTTTGCAGCCAATACTGCCCATTACTTCTACTTTACTAAAATTAATTTTATGGATTAAATTTTTCAAAATTTCATTTCCATGATTTTTACTTGTTACTAAAGTCATTTCTTGAAGATTTCTATTTTTCAAAAGAATTGGTTGATTTTGTGATCCATCTCTTGTTTCACACCATGTTTTTTCTCCATCTGCAATCCATAATTGATTCTTCTCTGGTATCAAAACAAAACCAATATAAGGTTTTTGTCTAAAGTTTAAAGCCAAATGCATAGCATAGTTACCTGTACCTTGAATGAAGTCCTTAGTTCCATCAAGAGGATCAAGAACCCAGATCCAATCAGTCTTAATATCAAAAGTTTCTGAAGAAATTTTTACATTTTCTTCACTCAAAATATCCCAATTAATATTTTTATATTTTTCATTTATTCTTTTTATAATCAATTCATTAACTTTTAAATCAGCCAAAGTTACAGGATCATCTTCATTAGAATTTCTGATTATATTTCTTTTATCATCTGCATCTTCTAACAATTTAGAGTAATAAAGCAAAATATCTGCTGCTTGCCAGCTGAAAATCCTTACATCATCGATAAGATTATTAATATCAACTCCAGAGGGTAATTTAATCATTAAATGAATAATAATTTCTTATTATCCCATAGAAAAGAGGAACCGGAAAACGGTACTTTATATATGGTTGGCACGCCAATTGGCAATTTAAATGATATATCCAAAAGAGCATTAAATATTCTCAAACATGTTTCTTTAGTTGCTTGTGAAGATACAAGACAAACAAAAAAACTAATGAATAAATTTAACATTTCAAATAAACTTATCAGTTTTAATAAAAATAATTCTTCAACAAAAATCCCAAGAATAATTAAAGATCTCAAAGAAGGGAACTCTATAGCAATTGTAAGTGATGCTGGCATGCCTGGAATTTGCGATCCAGGTGAAGATATGGCTAGGAGCTTAAAATCTCAAGGTATAGATGTTATTTGCATTCCAGGGGCATGTGCTGCGATAACAGCCCTTGTTTCAAGTGGCCTGCCCTCCTCTAGTTTTATATTTGAAGGTTTTCTTCCTAAAAAGCAAATAGATAGAGAAAAAATTCTTTTAGAAATCAGTAAGAATGAAAAAACGACTATTATATACGAATCTCCTAAAAGACTCAAAAAATTACTAATGCAATTATTTGAATTCTGTGGAGGTGATAGAGAGATAATCGTAGCCAGAGAATTAACAAAGAAATTTGAAGAACATGTTGGGAATAATATTAATGATGTAATAGAGTTCTTCAGAGATAAGGATATTATTGGTGAGATAACAATAGTTCTAAAAGGTACTATAAAAAAAGATTTAAAAATAGATAAATTAACTATAAAAAAAGATCTCAATGATTTAATCAATGCAGGCTTAAGTTTATCGGCAGCATCTAAATACTTAGCAAAGAAAAATGGTTTAAAAAAAAGCGAAATTTATAACATGATTTAAAATTTATAATATACATTTTATTTATATGAGCTTTTTAATTAAAAAAATATTTTTTACAGCAATTTTTAATTCATGTTTATTTTTGATCTTATTTATTGGGATTCAAAATAGTTCAAAAAAAAGTAAAGTTAACTTTTTAATAGATGAAACTATCGAACTACCAATAAGTTTTGTAGTGGGATCTAGTTTCATACTAGGCTCAATATTTGGAAGCTTTATAGTTTTCAAAATAAATGATGAATAAAAAATTTTTCAAAGAGCTATTAGATTTTCAGGGCAGACAATTCTTGAAATTCCTTTCGCAATAAGAATGGGTGCTGCGATTCTAAAGACATCAGTATTTGGAACTTTAAGTACCTTTTGCTCCTTATTACAAGATCTTTTAGCCAGATTTAAATCAAAAAATATTTGTATAGTCTTTCTATTCAAATCATCATTAGGTAAGAATTCCCATTCTGGAAAATCTTTTAATAATTTTATCTCTAGCTCAATTTTATTATGGACAATCATATAAACCACTTTAGGAAAATCAATCTCTGATATAGGTACTGAAGATAACTCTTTTCGAGAAGTATTATCCATCTCATAATCTAAAGGAGGAATTTCAAAAAAAGAATAATTAGTAGCAAAATTTGAAGCAGTTATTTTTTCTTCTACAACTTTGGGAATATTAATATCTTTCTTTGAATCTTTATTATCAAAATTTGTTTTTTGAAAATCAATAGTTTGATTTTCATTAGTTTTAGGTTTTCCTTTTAGGGATTTACTTTTATTAAATAACTCCTTAAATTTCAATTCTCCAAGATTCTTTTTGAGATTTCTAATGATTGTAGAGTTCGTGCAAGTATATTTCTGTGACAAGACATTAATAGCTGTGCCTAATTTAAAACTTTTCAGTATTTCTTCTTTTTGTTCTTCAGTAAGTCTTTTAGGCAAGATTAAAAGTAAGGCACTCTATAATTTTATGTGATTTCTTATAGAAAGAGAATAAAAGATAAAGTTTTTACAAATTATATTTTAAAAAGGATTTACTTAGTTTGTTTAGGTCCATGGGTTAGATATAATAAAAAAATGCTTCCTTAGCTCAGCTGGATAGAGCAACTGCCTTCTAAGCAGTGGGCCGCAGGTTCGAATCCTGCAGGAAGCGCTTATTTTTTCATCTTTACTTATATGCATAATGAAATAAAATAAACATAATAATGATATTTAGTTTATAAACTCTATCTTGAAAAATATTGGAAATCGAGAAATAAATTATTAATTATGAATATTCAAGGTATACATTATAAGTTGCCAGAAAAAATCTTTTTATTAGGAATTTTTTTATTGGCTTCAACAATGTCAATTGGAATAATTTTAATTTTAATTGCTTCAATTATTTCAATATACGAGAACAAAAAAAATATTTTAAAGGATAAATGGTCAATATTTCTAATATTTAGTGCAATATTAATGACCATATCATGTCTTTATCAAACTTATGACTATGCAAATAAAGATTTATTAGGATGGGAAATTTCACTAACATGGATAGGATTACTTAACTGGATACCTTTTTTCTTTCTTTTTATAAGTACAGAATTTTTTCTCATTACCCCAAATCAAAGAGTCAAAGTTGCCATATTTTTACTATCAGGAACTATTCCAGTGCTGATAACAGGTTTTGGTCAATATTTTTTCAATTGGGAAGGTCCCCTATCTTTTCTTAATGGATTAGTAGTTTGGTACCTTAAACCTATTGAGCCACACTTGGGTTTATCAGGAATTTTCAGTAATCAAAACTATGCTGGTACATGGCTATCAATAATATGGCCTTTTTCTTTAGGATTTTTATTTATAAATAAGAATACGTCTTTTAAAAAATATACTTCAATATTACTTTTGTTTCTTTTTACATTAGCAATAATACTCACAACATCAAGAAATGCTTTATTTGGAATATTGATATCAATACCATTTGTACTTGGAATAAAAAGTTTTCTTATTATTTTGACAATAATTTTTATTATCATTTTTTTATTAATATTGAAATCAACTTTTCCTTTTGGAGAAGAATCCTTAGGATTTTTATTTAATATTTTCCCACAACAATTCATAGATAAATTCAACAAGATTGATCTAACTAATTTACTTGAATATAGAAGAATTAATCTATGGAATGATACTTTAATGCTAATTTCTAAAAAACCACTATTCGGATTAGGGGCAGCATTTTTCCCTATTTTATATGAATTTTACTACGAGCCTAAATCTTACACAGAGCAGCATACCCATAATTTATTCCTTGAATTAACTGCGAGCTATGGGATATTAGTTTCTTTAGCAATATTTCTTTTTATCATTTTGCTAATTTATAAATCTTTTGAAAAAATCAACAAAAACAATCCTAAAGGAAGAGATCTTTTAATAGACAGAAGTTGGTTAGCTTCAACATTTGTTTTATTGATTTCACAAATGAATGATATTACTTACTACGACGGAAGAATAAGTGTAATTTTCTGGATCCTGTTATCTGGTTTAAGAAACATAACTAAAATATGAAATACCTAGAAAGTTAAATTATTAATCTTTTAAGTGGAAAACCAAATCTTTTGAATAGTTGCTATTTAAATTTATAACTCCAGAATCAACTAAATTTTCTTCGCAAATTATTTGATAATTTGAGCCAATAAAAATATCTTTTATTTTTTTTTCACTCAAAGTTTGAGCTGGATACCAAATTAATGGGTTTCCATACTCCTTTATATGTTCTCCAAATCCGTTATCGGATAGATTAGAAACCTGAATGAATGATTTTGGATTTCTTGAAAAATTATTTCTAGTAAGACAAATAAATGGAATTTTTTTATCTACTATCTTCCTTAAAATTTCATATGGCTCTTCCACATAATTTAAGGCACAAGAAGTAAAGAAAAATTCAATATCATTTTCAAGTACTTTTTCTAAATCGCTCTGAAATTGAATATTTCTTACAAATTCCCATTTTTTAGCCTCTATTACTTGAGCATTAGTTTCTACAACCCAAGAACTTTTATGAAAACTTTTACTAAATAGTGAATCCAAAAATAGGATATTTTCACCACATGCACCTCCATAATCAAGTATTTTTGGAAATTTACCATTATTTAAATGTAAACAATAAGATAAGCTAATTAAAAGTGTATTAATCGAACTGCCTTGAATAAGTTTTCCACCATTCTTTAAAAAAATATCTAGCTTCCTGAATCTGTAATCACACAATAATTTTGATTGGTAACCAAATGGCATTTTTGAATTGCAATATTTCTCAGCCTCATTAAAGCTATCAACTTCTGGAATTAATTTTTTTTGTAATAGTCTAAAAATTTTATTCATATATAAATCAATTAAGAATTTTATTTATTTTAATAGTTAACTAAATATATACTTAAAAATATTCAAATCTCTCAAAAACTTATTAATACATTTCTTATGGTAGATTTCAAAAATGGGGAAATTAAAGTTCTTATACCTTTAAGGGGTGGTTCAAAGGGTATAAAAAGAAAAAATTTAAAATTATTAAAGAACAAACCTCTTTTCTATTGGGTAACCCAAGCAGCAATAAACGCGCAACTAGAGGTATATATATCTACTGAGGATAATGAAATTAAAAATGCGGCAAAGAAACTTTTTCCCAATGTAATCGTGCAAGATAGACCAAAGGAACTCTCAACCGACAATGCAAGCACCGATGAAGTAATTTCGCATTTTATAAGTGAAAATAAATGTAAACACATAATGCTTCTGCAAGCGACATCACCATTAACATCTTCAGAAGATATTATTTCATCAATAAATTTATATAAAGAAGGCAATTATAGGCCTCTAGTAAGCGTTTGTAAAAAACATGATTTCATTTGGGATAAGAAAGGATATCCAATAAATTACAATCCCTCATCAAGACCTCGGAGACAAGATTGGTCAGGAAATCTTGTTGAAAATGGAGCAATTTATTTATTTCAAGCAACTGAATTTAAAAAGAATGGATCTCGCTGTTCACCCCCTTGTACTTTATATGAAATGAATTATGAAAAATCGTATGAGACAGATACAAATCTTGACTGGTTAATAATGGAAGAAATCATAAAAAATATATGAAAAAATTTAAAACTTTTCAAATCGCTAATACATATAACAAAAACTAAAGCATAAGTTTTTTTGCAAATTCTCTAGTTGTATAAGAAGGGAGATTTATTCCTTGTGAATGAAAGATCTCCTTCGCTAAGGATACCTTGTCTGGGTCATGAGGCCTATTTCTTCGATCCTCAATTTCAAGAATATAATCCTTTTTAAAAAATTTAGATATTTCTTCTAAAATATCTTCAATGCTCGATTCAAAATTCGAACCTATAAAATAATCTTTCTTTAAATCAATTCTTTTTTTTAAAATAATATTTATTACTATATTCATATAATCTTCTGAAATACCCCAATTTCTAATCTTTTTTATAGATGCCAACTTTAACTTACCATTCTTACTATTTTGAAAGTAATCAATAATTTTTGGTATTACAAATCTTTGATCTGAATATTTTGATAAGTGATTAAAAAAGTGCATTGATATAAAATAATTTTCGCCTTCAAAGAGACTGCTAAGTTCTTCATAAGCTGAAGCTTTACTTTTTGCATATGGACTAATAGCTTTTATTGGACTGTTATAAGAAATAGGCTGAGAGCAATCAAAAATATAGGCAGAGGAAGCATTTAAAAAATAAATATTTTTTAACTTTAAAATACTTCTACCTATCCAATTAGCAATTTCGAAATTAGCTTTATATGTTTCCTCCACAAATTCAAAAGACTTTCCAACTGAACTTTGACCAATTAAGTTGACAACATGACTAGGTCTAGAATCTCTAATAGTTTCAAAGATGGAGGCTTCATTTAAAAAGTTACAATAAACAAGTTTTTTACTAAAGTTTATTAATCTTTTGGGAATATCTTTTGATCTAATAACTCCCAAAAAATCAATTTTTTTTCTGGATAATAATTCAGCTAAAATTATTCCATCTTGACCACTTATTCCAAATATTAAAACTAGCATAGTGTACTTAAGATAACTTTTCTAAATAATCAAGATCATTAAGAAATCCATCTCCAATATTTAAATGTCCTTGCCAAGTTTCTACAATAAAAGATCTTTTTTCATTACTATTTCGCAAAAGAAATTTAAGAAATTCGATCATTTTAGGGCTTTCTTTCAACCCCAAGCCCTCATCATCAATTCCATTGGCCCCAGCTAAATGCAAGTGCTTTGCATATGGAAGAATTTTAAATGACCATTTATGAAAATCTTCTTTATAGAAATTACATGCCATAAATAAATGCGATATATCTAAACAAATAGGCCTATTATATTGCTTGCAGAAATTAAAAATTTCTTTTGGATGTGCGAAAGTATTAACAAATCTTTGTCCACCCAAATACCAGGCTAAAGCTGGCAATGTTTGAGGCAAGATATTTATAAAATTATATCTTTTTTCAAATTTATTAATGAAATCATTGATAAGCTTATATTCATTTTTTCTAGAGTCATCATGATGATTCTCTGAGTATGAAGAGAAACTAGTAACACAATTTACTTTATAAGAAAGCTTCATTTCTTGATAAAAAACTTGAATATGATCTAAAAGTTTTTGAAATTCTTTATTTGAATTCAAAGCATTTTCCTTATTTTTACTTGTAGGATCAAAAACTAAATTTCCTTGATATATATCAGGAGCATGAAAACCAATTTTTTTTGTTTTTACAATATTCTTTAGTTCAGTAAATTTATTATTATTAATATCCTTCATAGACATATGAATTTCTAAATAATTAGTTTTTATTCGATTAACTAATAAATTTATATCTCGATATCTGACTGGTATTCCAAAAAGATGTGCTTCTAGTTTCTTAAAAACTTTCACATTTTCTTCTTTAATAAAAAAATCTTTAGAAAGAATATTTCCTGATTTTATATTTTTTATTAGTTTTTTATTATCAAAATCCTTAAATTGCACAGGTGTTAGTCCTTCACCAGATGGATAAAAATCAATATTTGAATAACTTACTTTATCTCCCTTTTCTAAATCCTTTTTTACTATTAAAGTCTTTGATAATGAAATTCTATTTGCTTTTTCTCCTGGTCCAATAACTCTTTGATCATTTTTCCCTCCTAAAATAACAAATGTATCCCTTAATTTCCTAACGAAACCTTTAAACTCTCCAGGTTCCAAACTTACTGCATGGTCATTACCATAAGATTCCCTAGATAATGTAATGTGTTTCTCTATGATTTTTGAACCTATTGCTACTGCAGAAATACAAGCCAAGTCTCCAAAATCATGACTTGAATAACCAACATCAATAATGTTTTTATTTTTTAGATTATTAATATAATTTAAATTTAAATGATGATTTGGTGCTGGATAAGCTGAGTGACAATGTAATAAAGCATAAATAATATTTTTACCTGAAAGATAATTAATTAGATTATTTATTTCATTTTCATTTGCCATACCTGTAGAAAAAATAATTGGTTTTTTTGTCTCAATTATTTTTTCTATTAATATAGGATTATTCATATCTGCAGATGCCACTTTATATAAAATAGGATTTAATACTTCTGCGAACTCCAGTGCTTCTAAATCCCAGACAGAAAAAAAACAAGTTATTTTAATACTCTCACAGTAATTCCAGATTAATTTATAACCATCAAAATCAATAAAAGTTTTTCTTATATAATCATCTACTATTTCAGATCCAATATCTCTAGAACCATCAATATCTAGAAAAAGTTTTTTTGATCTTAATTGAAACTTAACTGCATTAAATCCTGCTTCTTTTGCTAAATAACATAATTTCTTAGCATCTGAAATTGATCCATTATGATTAAGACCAATTTCGGCAATAATATATGGATTGCCTTCATCCCAAGGAATTCTATTCAAAACAACCAAGAAAGGTAATTTAGTAATTATATCCTCATAGGTGATTATTTATGAATTTTTAGATTCTGAAAAAAAAAATCAAAAATTTGCTAATAATTTCGACAAATTGAATTCACTTTATCAACTATATGTTCTACAAAATCTAAAGGCATATAATCAAAGACTGGAAGAGAAATATTATGATCACAATGATATTCCGTAAGAGGTAAATCTCCATATTTGTAACCTAGATCTTTATATGCAGGCATTAAATGAACCGGTGTCTTATAACTTACATTGGTAATAATCCCATTTTTTTCTAAATCTTTTTGAAATATATCTCTATCCTTTTTAAAATAAAATGGGATTAAATAATATGAGCAATTCGAATTTTTTGGATGTGGAATAGGATTTAATAATTCTGAATTAATATTTTGATAATACAAATTAGCTATTTTTTTTCTATGTGCAATATTTTGATCTAATTTAGTTAATTTATAATTTAGGATTGCGGCTTGAATTTCGTCCATTCTGGAGTTATAGCCATCAACCTTAGCGATATAATCCTTTTCTATACCATAAAATCTTAATTCCTTTAGGAGATTATATTTCGATAAATTATTTGTGCAAATAATACCTGCATCACCAAAAGCTCCCAAAGATTTTGTTGGATAGAATGAAAAAGCAGAGAAATCACCAATTGAGCCAACCTTTCTACTATTTATTTTAGCTCCATGTGCTTGACTACAATCTTCAATTATTGTCAACCCATGAGTTTTCTTATATTTTATTAATGCATCAAAATTTACTGGATAACCATAAAGATGCACAATAATAATAGCTTTAGTCCTTGCGGATATTAAGCCTGGTAATTTATCAATATCTATTAACCCATTTTTATTTACATCCACAAATATAGGTCTGGCATTAGCTTGCTTAATTGCAGAAACTGTAGGGATTGCAGTATTAGCTACTGTTATAACCTCATCGCCCTGATCAATTCCAATAGCTTTAAGAATAAGAAATATAGCATTTGTTGCATTATCACAACCTACTGAGTATTTTGTTCCAATATATTCAGAAAAATTTTTTTCAAATTCTATTAATTGATTACCCAAAAGTAATCTGCCAGAATCAAAAACATTATTTATCAACTTTAAGTAAGTATCTCTATTTCGCTTTAAATCATATTCGCAAGTCCATGAGGGTATTATATTTCTCATAGTTAAAATTTTTATCTTAGTATATATGCAAACAGCTTATAAACTTAACCAAATGAGCAATATATGATTAATTTCTAAGTCAAAATTATCTAAATAAAATCGTTTGTTGATAAAATCAATAAGTTAAACATCAAGTCTATTTAAAAATCTAAATATTTGAATATTTGTAAACCAACTTTTATCTATATTCAAATAAAGCTTCAAATTAATTATCTTCAAAATTCTAAATTTAAATGAAAACTGCCTTAATAACAGGAATAACTGGACAAGATGGTTCATATCTAGCAGAATTTTTAATTAAAAGAGGATATGAAGTTCATGGGATAAAAAGACGATCCTCTTTATTTAATACTGAGAGAATAGACCATTTATATCAAGACCCGCATACGGAAGAAAGAAACTTCATCCTTCACCACGGTGACATGACAGATTCAAGCTCTCTAATAAGAATCATTCAAGATGTTCAGCCTGATGAAATTTATAATCTCGCAGCTCAAAGCCATGTAGCAGTATCTTTTGAAGAGCCAGAATATACTGCCAATTCAGATGCGTTAGGAGCACTAAGGATCTTAGAAGCAATTAGAATTCTAAAACTAGAAAAGAAAACAAAGTTTTACCAAGCAAGTACTTCTGAACTTTATGGAATGGTTCAAGAAGTTCCTCAAAAAGAGACTACTCCTTTTTACCCTAGAAGTCCTTATGCAGTTGCAAAATTATATGCGTATTGGATAACTATTAACTACCGTGAAGCTTATGGTATATATGCTTGTAATGGCATTCTATTTAATCATGAATCTCCAGTGAGAGGAGAAACTTTTGTAACTAGAAAAATAACACGAGGATTATCTAGAATCAAGCTTGGCTTACAGTCATGCTTATATTTAGGAAATTTAGACTCAAAAAGAGATTGGGGCCACGCTAAAGATTATGTTGAAATGCAATGGTTGATGATGCAACAAGAAATCGCAGAAGACTATGTAATAGCAACTGGCCAGCAATTTACTGTTAGAGAATTTGTACAGGTAGCATCTAAATGTCTAGATTTAAATATAACTTGGGAAGGGGAAGGAATAAACGAATTAGGTATTTGTAATGGGGAAGTCATAATAAAAGTAGATAAAAGATACTTTAGACCAACAGAGGTAGACTCGTTACTTGGAGATCCACAAAAAGCAAAAAAGAAACTAGGCTGGGAGCCCAAAATATCATTCCAAGAACTTGTTAGCGAAATGGTCAATGAAGATCTTAAAATTGCCAAAAGAAATGAACTAATCAAAAAACATGGCTACTCAATTCTGGATTTTCATGAATGACAAAGGTAAATAATTCAAAAAAAGTTTTTGTTGCTGGTCATAAAGGAATGGTTGGTTCTGCTATTTCAGATCAACTGGGAAAAGATCCAGAAATTAAAATCTTAAAAAAATCTAGAGAAGAGCTTGATTTAACAAATCAAGCAGATGTTAGAGATTTCTTTCAAAATGAAAAACCAAATGAGGTATATCTTGCAGCTGCAAAAGTGGGGGGAATTTTAGCAAATAGCAATTATCCTGCAGATTTTATAGCCCAAAACTTATCAATTCAACTAAATGTAATTCAATCAGCATTTGAGAGTGGAGTCAAAAAACTTTTATTTTTAGGTTCGAGTTGTATATATCCTAAATTTGCCAACCAACCTATTACAGAAACTGAACTATTAGAAGGATCTTTAGAACCTACAAATGAACCATATGCCATTGCAAAAATTGCAGGCATAAAACTTTGTGAGAGTTATAACAGACAATATGGTGAGTCGCAAAAAATTGATTATCGTTGTGTTATGCCTACAAATTTATATGGTCCAGGAGATAATTATGAAGAATATAATAGCCATGTAATACCCGCTTTAATAAAAAGGATCCACGAAGCGAAAGTAAATAATTTTAATTCAATAAATATTTGGGGCACAGGAAACGTAAAAAGAGAATTTTTACATGTAAAAGATATGGCATCAGCCGCTATCCACATTATGAATTTACCAAGATCAGTTTTTGAGAAGATTACTAATCCAATGTGCAGTCATGTTAATGTTGGTACTGGTCATGACTTAACAATTAGGGAGTTAGGGAAAACTATTGCACAGGTTATTAACTATAAAGGAGAATTAAAATTTGATATATCAAAACCGGATGGTACTCCTAGAAAATTACTTGATATTTCAAAAATTAGAGATTTAGGCTGGTCTGCAAAAATTGACTTGATTGAAGGATTAAAAAATACCTATGAAGATTTTATAAAATTAAAAAGTTGATTTTACAATCTTTCTCTCAATTATTTGAAGTTTAAGGATTTTAATATTTTTATCACTTTTTATAATGTTTAAAGACTTTATGCATTAAATTATTATTCAAGTAAATTAATTTATATTATTGAAGTTTTTAATAACAGGCGGTTTAGGATTTATCGGTACAAATTTAATAAAATTTCTTTTGTCTAAAAATGAGCATGAAATCTTGAATTTAGACAAAATTACATATTCTGCTAACTCCTCAGTAAATAAATATTTTAAATTAAATGACTTATATAGATTCGTTAAGGGAGATATATGTGATGAAACTCTGCTAACAAGTTTATTAAATGATTTTAAGCCAGATTTTGTTATGAATTTAGCCGCTGAATCTCATGTAGATAAATCAATCTCTGGGCCAAATGACTTTATAAGAACAAATATTTTTGGAACCACAAATTTACTGAATACTACTAAAGATTATTGGTCTAAATTATCAGGAGAAAAAAAATATCAATTTAGATTTCATCACATATCCACTGATGAGGTTTTTGGTAGTGTTTTTGATGATGGACTTTTCCATGAAGAATCTAGGTATGATCCTAGCTCCCCATATGCCGCCTCAAAAGCAAGTTCAGATCATTTAGTAAGGGCTTGGCATAAAACGTATGGATTACCAATTTTAATTTCTAATTGCTCTAACAATTATGGCCCTTATCAATATCCTGAGAAGCTTATTCCATTGATAATTTTAAATGCTTTAAATTTCAAGACTTTACCTATTTATGGTAATGGTCTCCAAGTAAGAGATTGGCTGCATGTTGAAGACCATGTGAAAGCTTTATATACAATAATTACAAAGGGGAAAGTTGGAGAAACTTATAATATTGGGGCAAATAATCAGATTAGCAATATAAAACTTGTAAAAAATATCTGTAATTTTTTAGATTCAGAGATTGAAGACAAACAAAAAGAGATAAAATCTTACAAGGATTTAATAATATACGTAAAAGACAGACCTGGTCATGACGTTTGTTATGGAATTGATGCAAGAAAAATAAAAAAGGACTTAGATTGGAAGCCAGAGATAGATTTTCAATTAGGTATTCAAAAAACAATTAAATGGTACATTAAAAATAAATTTTTATATATTACCTAAATAATGAGATAATTAGAATATAAAAATCAAAGTATAAAAGTGAAAGGAATACTGTTAGCAGGAGGTTCAGGTACTAGATTAATGCCTGCTACATTTGCTATTTCAAAGCAACTTATTCCAATTTATGATAAACCGATGGTTTATTATCCTTTGGCCACATTAATGTTAGCTGAAATCAAGGATATCCTTCTAATTACAACCAGATTGGATCTTGAAAGATTTAAATTGCTCTTGGGCGATGGTTCTCAATGGGGTCTTAATATTTCATATTTAATCCAAGAGAATCCAGGAGGTATTGCAGAGGCTTTTATAATTGGCGAAGATTTTATAGGAGATAGTAAGGTAGCACTAATATTAGGCGATAATATTTTTTATGGTAATGAATTATCCAAAGACCTTTTGAAAGCAAAATCATTTGAAGGGGCAACTATTTTTGTCTCTCAAGTAATTGATCCAGAAAGATATGGCATTGTAGAATTTAATATACATAATGAACCAATTAGTATAGAAGAAAAGCCAAAAATCCCTAAATCAAATTTTGCTATAACTGGATTATATTTTTACGATAATAAAGTAATTGACATCGCAAGAAATCTAAAACCCTCTTCAAGAGGTGAATTAGAAATAACTGATATAAACAAAATTTATCTTAAAAATAATTCATTAAACATACAAAGATTTGGACGAGGTCATGCTTGGCTTGACACAGGAACTCATGATTCGCTTTTGGAAGCTAGTCAATTTGTTGCAACCATAGAAAATAGGCAAGGTTTAAAAATTTGTTGTCCAGAAGAAATTGCTTATCGAAAAAAATATATTAATAAAAAACAGCTTGAAAACCTATCATCAAATTTAAGTAAAACAAATTATGGTAAATATTTAAAATTAATTTTGAATGAATAATTTTCTATGATTCAATATACTGATAATATAAAACTTATTAAATGAGTATAATTAAATTTTCTTACCAATATATATTTTTTAAAAGTTTTTAAAAGATGATTAAAGATATAAAAAAAATCCTATTTTTGTTAGATAAAGAGGATAAAAAAAGATCTTATTTACTACTTTTAGCTTCTATTATTATGGCAATATTTGAGGTTTTTAGTGTGGCCTCGATAATGCCATTTATTGCAATTATATCTAATGAGAATCTAATCCTTACTCAACCAATTCTATTCAAAATATATAACTACTTTGAAATATCTAGTCCAAAAGTATTCATAATACTTTTTGGTGTTTTTTCATTTTTACTTTTTGTTTTATCTTTAACTTGTAAAGCAATAACAACTTATTTGCAGATTATTTTTATGCAACATAGTGAATATAGAATAAGTCAAAGAATTTTTGGCAGATACATAAATCAACCATATGAATGGTTTCTAAAAAGAAACAGCTCTATTCTTGGAAAAACTATTCTTTCAGAGGTAAATACAATAATTAACTATGGACTATTGCCTTTAATAACCATCACATCACAATCAATTGTTTTCATTTCAATTTTTACACTAGTCATAATCGTTAATCCAATAATGGCATTAGGAATAATAGGGATATTAGGTTCTCTATATTTTTTAATTTTTAAAATTTTTAGTAGATTTATTAAAAGAATAGGTGCGGAAAGAAGTGAAACAAATTCTGTAAGATTCAAGCTTTTAAATGAAGCTTTTAATGCATCAAAGGTTGTTAAACTTCTTGGCTTGGAGGATTCTTACATTAGGAGATATAACCCTGTAGCAAAAAGATATGCAATGAAAGAATCCTATCTTCAGGGTATTACACAGCTTCCTAGATTTATAGTTGAAATAGTTGCATTTGGAGGAATACAATTACTGATTATTTTAATAATCTTAAGTGGTAAAGATATTAATAATGCATTACCACTTATTAGTTTGTATGTATTCTCTGGATATAGATTAATGCCTGCTATTCAACAAATCTATAATAGTTTTACACAATTTAGATATGTAAGTATTCCTCTTGATAATTTTTATAGAGATTCTTTAACTTTATCAATTAATCACCAAAATCAATCAAATATCAAACCATTAAGATTTAAAGATTCTATAAAATTAGAAAATATTAGTTTTAAATATGCAGGATCAAAAAAAGAAATAATTAATGAATTAAGTATAGAAATTTTGAAAAAATCAAAAGTTGGTTTAGTAGGGTCAACAGGTAGCGGGAAAACAACAACCATCGATATAATATTAGGACTTCTTTCACCTACAAGTGGCAAACTTAAAGTTGACAATCGTTTAATAAATAAGAAAAATGTTCGTTCTTGGCAAAACATCTTGGGTTACGTACCCCAAGATATTTATCTTTCTGATGAAAATATTGCTGCGAATATAGCTTTTGGAGTTAAGGCAAAAGATATCAACTATGAAGCGATCGAAAAAGCTTCAAAAATAGCAAACCTTCATAAATTTATTATTAATGAACTTCCTAATGGATATGAAACAAAAGTAGGAGAGAGAGGTATAAGATTATCTGGAGGACAAAGGCAAAGAATTGGAATAGCAAGAGCTCTTTATCACAATCCAAAAATACTTATTCTTGATGAGGCCACCAGCTCACTAGATAATCTTACTGAAAAAGCTGTAATGGAAGCTGTAAATAATCTAAGCAAAGAAATTACCGTAATATTAATTGCTCATAGATTAAGCACGGTAAAAAATTGCGACATAATTTACTTCTTAGAAAAGGGAAGACTATTGGCTAAAGGGAAATACGAAGAGCTAAGGGAAAAAGTTCCCGCCTTTGAAAGGATGAGTAGATTTTAATAATTATTATTAAAAACTGCTTTAATATATTTTTTCAATCCATCTAGAATATTATATTTAGGCTCCCATTTCAATAGCCTTTTAGCATAACTAATATAAGCTTTTACATTAAAACCAACCTTTAATAATTATCTACCAAATGAGCTTCAATAAATCATTAGGAACCAGTTATGAAAATATTTTTTTTGATCCAACTTTCATAAAAATTTAGATATCTAGATTAAACATAACTTCTTTAATATTATTATTAATTTTGATTTTAAACTACTTAAGAAAGGATATATAATCTTACCTTTAATAAATTCTTTGATTTCAAAGAAATCAATTAGTGAATTATCAATTGAATTTATATTCTGGAAGATAAAATCCTCATTAAATTCTTTATTAGTATCACTTACTATTGAAATCCATTCAAAAAAAAGTTTTTCATTTTTAAAAAATTGCATTTTATGTTTTCTACCATGACAAGCTAATCTAAAAATCAGATCATCTAAGTACCATAAATCATTTTCAGGATTATCTTTATTTTCAATAAAACCCAATAAAAATTTTTTTAATTTTGGCTTATTATATTTATCAAAAAACTCTCGCTGAATCTTAAGATAATCAACATTAAATTTTTGATAGTTTTCAAGACCAAAAAAGATTTGATTTGCTGCCATTTGTATTGAATCTTTTATAAAAAGGGTATTTTCTTCATTAAATAAGTAATTTAAACCACACTTTAAATTTTCAGACAAAATGCATGGTACCCCTTTTGAAAAAGATTCAATTAAAACCCTTGGCACTCCCTCTTTATGAGAGTTCAAAAATACAAAGCGACTTTTAGAAATTATCTCATGCATTAAATCATCAGATATTGGGAAATTACCAAAAGATTCCTGTGAAGAACTAATAAAAGATATATTTTTAAGCTGTTCTGTTGAAAAAAGAAGTTTTGGCAATTCAAAATAATTTCTATCAATTTGCTGTTCTAAATATACTTTATCACCAAGATTTAATTTTCTTGGATCTGGTACCACAAAAATGACTTTTAAATCTTCTTTCAAAGAAAATAATTTTTTTATAATTAATAAAGTTTCTTTTATTCTTTTTATCTCGGATGGTCTAGATATTACACAAATATCCCAAATCTTATTTGGAGTTGATTTGATTTCTTTAAAAGGTAAGAAATTAACACAAGTTAAAGGGGTTATTATTTCTTTTTGTAAGTTGGAAAGAAAATTTGCCGAAGGGTTTGACCACATATAAAATGATTCCCAGTTATTTTTAGGCCAAAAATTAAAGTTTGAACAATCGCCTTGAATATGAACACCAAAAATCCATTTATTATGCTTTTTAGAATTCATTAGGAATTGTTTGACTTTCTTAGATTTCTTAGGTAATCCTCTCAAGACTTCATTATGAGTGAAGGTTATAATTCCTGGTGTTGTTAATGAAGGTTTTTTTAATAGACAAGGCATAATTCTTATGATTTTTATGTAAATTTACTAATCTTAGATTTTATTATTTCGGTTAAATTCCAATTCAAGAAATAATCTTTACTACCAGGAACACTAAATGTATTTTTAACAAGATTTAATATCTTAAAACCTTTTTTATCAAAAAGGTAAATTGATTCAACAGGACTATTAAAAGTAGAATAATTTTTTTTATGTGCTTCTATATCTATTGATTTATAACAATTTAACATTTTTTGTTTTAATTTTTTATCAATAAACCATTGTGTATAAAATTTTGGATATCTCCAACTTCTAAACCTTAATAATCTTAAAATTTTATTAGAAATACTATATTTGCATTTAGAAAAATTTAAAATTCCATAATTTCCTTGATTTAAATTATTTCTCAAAATTGGTTTTAGTAAAGAGTTATTTAAAGGCAGACAACTGAAAAATCCAAATGAAATTTTATGTTTATATGTCCATTCAAATAATTCTTTTGAGGCCTGCATATGATGCGGATTCATATGTTCATCGCCAAAAGGTGAGTGAGTTATCAACAAATCAATATCATTTATTTTTAACCCCAATATAGATAATGCCTCGAGAACTGTTTTATAAATTGGAGGCAAAGGATTATTTGCTTTCCTCAAAGATTTCCCTAAAATAAGCCCCTTTTTACAATTAGAATATTTTATTGCTTTATTAAACTCTTTTACTCTGGAAGAACTACTATCATTACCAGATAAACAAATAACAAAAACATTTAAAAAAGAAGTTTTGCTTAATAAATTCAATAATCCACCAATCCATAAAGATTCATCATCAGGATGACAAACTATAAAAAAAATATTTTTCATTTATTTCTCTAATTGTATAGGCTCATATGGTATTTTATTATTTGTTTTTCTACAGCCAAAAGTAAGAATTGAATTGTTAGGTATATATTCTGGTTCTGGTTGTTTAAGTTGATTACCAAAATATATTTTTTGAAATTTATTTTCTTTTAAAAATATGTTTCCAGGATTTAGAGAATAAAAAGTATTTATTTTAAAAAAATCTAACACCTTAAGAATCTCTAAAATCCTATAAAAAATATATACAAATTTTGATATTCTAAATTTTGTTCTATAAGCTTCATGTAAGAAAATACAATTATTAGTTATTAAATAAAAATCTTGCAATAACTTGGGATGAATATTATAGTATCCTCTCCCAAAATATCCTGACAAAGCTGTTATGTGAAAAATTAATGCATCCTTTTTTGCCATTTTATAAATATTTTTTAAAACTTCTCCTGGGTTGAAGCACCAAAAAAGAACCCCCGCATCAATTATAAAATCATATTTACTTATCAATTGCTTTGCTAATTTTCTTTGTAGATCAATCTTTAAAGTTGCTTTACCATTTAAATCTAGTGTTTCAACTTTTTTGAATCCTAAAAACTTTCCAAAAGTAAATGCATTCAATTCTTCTGGTAATTTTGAAAATTTATAATTTAGCTTTTTGCATATTTTAATTAAGCCTTTTTCATCAAAATAAATTTTTGCATCGCCAAGTATAAGCAGACAATTTTTTGAGATATTTCTTTCTTTCTTTATTAAAGAAATTATGGAATAAGCATCTTGTATTTCTATGCCCACTTTCAAAAATATTTAATATAAATATATCATAAAATTGTATTTATATATAATAAAAAAAGTTATAAATATTTTTCATATAAATTATTTAACTAAGTTATTAATAATGTAAATAAAAATAATTATTTTTTTCTAAATTATTTTTACAAAGATAGTTTTAAATTCATAAAAGTTAAAATATACTTGCTAACTTTAAAATAGTTAAATCAAATTAATAAATTTTAAAGAATAGATGAATTTTAATACTTTAAAAAAAAGAATAAAAAAATTATTTTTAAAAATCATTAAAAAAATTCTTAAGTTATTGCATAGTATTATTTCAAAAAATTTGATTAATGAATATTTAACCAAAATTGAATATATTGAATTCTTTATGGAAAGGAAGGACTATAAAACATCTTTTATTTCTTTTCATAGTGATACTGAATGGATTCTGGAGAAGCTTAATAAAGATGGATATTGCAAAATAAAAAACTTTTGGTCTGAAGATGAATGTATAAATGGAATGAAATCTATTGATGATTTAATAAGAGATTTTCCTGAATATGTAAGATCTGAGAATAAATCTGATCAAAGAGTTTATGGTGCAGAAAAAATTTCTCGAAATATTAATGATTTTAGTAAAAATAAATTATTAATTTCAGTGGCTAAAAACTACAACAGAAAAGAAACAAAACTAGGTTTTACATTAGCAGCTAAAATGCCTGCAAAAAAACACAATAAAGGTTCTGGTGAGGGGTGGCATAGAGATGCATTTTTTAGACAATTTAAAACTTTACTTTATTTAAGCGATGTAAGCAAAGATAATGGTCCCTTTGAATTAATACTAAATTCACAAAATTATCAGAACTTAATTGAAGACATGAGGGAGGCAAATCTAGGTCATAAGCAATTCAGATTAACAGAATCGCAAATAAATAAAATACTAATTAATGAGCCTCAAAGAAAAAAAACAATCTTAGGTAAAATGGGGACTTTAATACTTGTAGATACAAGTACTTTACATAGAGGATCTCCTATAAAAAATGGAATAAGATATGCACTTACAAATTATTACTATACTCTAAACCAGATTGACGACGCACTTTATAAGAAATTTAATGTAATTCCCTTTGTTAAGATTAAATAAAATAAGTTAATGAAAAAAAACGAAGGTGATTTTGGCTATCAATATACGCTAGATATATGTGAAGCGATTAGTTTATATACATCAACTATATTCAAAATTGATAATCAAGCATTCATATATAGGGCATCCGATTTAAGATATGCTATAGAAAGGTGTCTCTATATTCAATGTATTAATTCAAAAAAACTTTATAGTAAATATTTATTTAAGAAACAAAAACTAATAAAATCAAATTTTATATGTTTAAAGAATTATGAGAAAGATATTTATAATTTAATTTTTCATAAAAACGATTATAGAATCAATACTTTTTTTAAATGGTTTTACAGTTTAATTAAAAAAACTATACATTTCTATCGATTTATAAAATTATTTAAAGAAAGAGCAAGAGTATCTTCTGCTGGAAATTATAAAGTAGTTTTTAATTTCTCAAATAAAAAATTTCTAAATTATGTAAGACCAATTCTAAATTATTTAGAAGAATCATCTTTTGTCTTTCAGGTAGGAAGTGATGAACAATTATCAAAGGTTATACAAAATGAAGGTTTTAAAGTCTTAGAAATAAATAATAAATATAAATACTTAAATCACTTTTTCGTATCCAAATTTTTGGCTGACTTCTTAGAATTACTTAAAGACTATGATAATAATATTAGTGCTTTAGAAAATAAAAATATTAAATCAATAGTTACTTTTGAAGGTAATTCTCCTCAAGACATAATAATTTTAGAAGTAGCTAAAAAACTCAAAATACCTTGTTATTGCATTCAGCAAGGTTGGTCTCCATATATACATAATGGATTTAGAAATATGAGTTTTACTGATTATTTTATATGGGGCAATGAATTTAAAAATCAACTCGTTAAATATAATCCAAACCAAAATTTTACAATATCTGGCAGTCCCTATTTAAAAAAAAGTTTATCCCAAACTGAAGTCTTGAAAATAAAAACATTAAGTTTTTTTTTACAGCCTGTTTGCCCTCTAATGAGTCAAAGTGCTTTTGATAAATTCATCAAATTAATTTTTATTTGCTCTAAAACTTTTCCAGATTTAAATATAATAGTAAAAGAGCATCCATCTTCAAATTTAAAAAAAGAACTAAAGAAAAGATTTAGTAAAAATAAAAATATAACCTTATATGAAAGCAATTCTCAAAAATTAAATCAAATATTAGAATTATCAGATCTTACTTTGAGCGTATTTTCTAGTGTTATTCTTGAGTCTATTCATAAAAATAAACTACCTATAATTTGTAACTTTGGTTCTATACCAAAGTATCTCCCATATATTGTTGAAAAAGATTGTGCAATTGAAATTTTTAGTATTAATGATGCAATAAAAATAATTAAAAACTTAATAAATACTCCAGAAACTTTAAAAAAATATCAAAAAAATATCTTAAAAATAAAAAGGAATCTTTTTTCACAGAAAAATGCAAGTAAGTTAATAAGCAGTAAAATTAAATAAGAAAATTTTGTTGAATTCAATTATTATGGATGGGATTAATGCTATTGAATTAATAGATTTAAATATAAATAAAGATGAAAGGGGAGCTCTAATAGCAATTCAATTTCAAAAACATTTAAATTTAAGTATCGAAAGATCTTTCTTAGTATTTGGCAAAAAACATTTTACTAGAGGGAATCACGCCCATATTGAATGTAATCAGTTCTTATGTTGTATTAGTGGTAGTTGCGAAGTTAAATGTGATGATGGTGAAGATTCTTTTTCTCAAATCCTTAGCGACCCTTCAAAAATACTTAAAATTCCAAATATGATATGGTCTACACAAAAATATTTATCAGAAAATACGATTTTGATAGTATTTTGCGACTTAGACTATAGCGAAAAAGATTATATCAGAGACTATGATTACTTTATAAAGGCAAGAAAAAATAGTTCTTAAAAATTTTTAACCATTTAATTTTATTTTGATAATTAATTAATTAAATTGATCAAATTTAAAAAAAGATATAAGAATAAAAAGTTTTATAATAAGATTAAATAATATGGAAAGACAAAATTGAACCTAGTAAGGATTAAATGCCCTATTTGTGATAATTGTGATTTCAATGTTTTCAAAGAAGTTTTTGATGATAGATATGGGGAGCCAAATAAATATAACCTGGCGAGATGTACTAATTGTAGTCATATATCAACATATCCAAGATTGCAGCAACAGGATTTAGGGCCGCTTTATACTAAATATTATCCTAGAGAGAATATAAACTATAAAGATGTTTTATCAAAGGTTAAATTCAAAAAAAATTTCTTTACAAAATTCTTAAATTGGTTTCAAGGAATGAATAATCTAGGCCAACTCTACGCAAAAAAAAATGAGCACGTTTTAGATATAGGTTGTGGAGACTGCTCTTCTTTGATCTATTTAAAAAAATTAGGAGCTATTCCATATGGAATTGAAGCAGACATAAATGTAAAATCAATTGCTGAATCTTTAGATTTGCCTGTGCATTTTGGAAGTATTGATGACAAACCATTCCCAAAAATATTTTTCGATTTAATAGTTATGAACCAAGTACTTGAGCATATGCCTGCGCCTGAAAAGACTTTAAATTTAATTAAAAAGAGATTAAAACAAAAAGGACGAATGATTATAGTTATTCCAAACAAAGAATCATTTTGGCAGAAAGTAACAGGATATAAATGGATAAATTGGCATATTCCATATCATTTGCATCATTTTAACAGGACAAATATTGAGAAAATGCTTTGTAAATATCATTTCAAAATCATTAAATCAAAAACAATAACACCAAATGTATGGACAATTTTACAAATAAGACACTTTTTTCATAATTGTAAAATAGGTGAGATTAATAATCTATGGAAGAAAAAAGAAAGTAAAAATTTAAAAAAAGAATTTGTTCCAAATAAAAGTAAAATATTTAAATTATTTATCAAAATAATTTTATTTAGTTTAATTGGAATTTTTAATAGAATAATTGATGCTTTTAGAATGGGTGATAGCTTAATGATAGAGGTTCAGATAAGAAATTAATAATGGATATATATGTAGTAATTCCTGTTTTTAATAGATTGGATCACACAAAAAAAATAATAGAATGTTTAAGAAGACAAACAATCAAAAACAATCTTAAGTTTTTTGTAGTGGATGATGGATCTACAGATGGAACAGATATTTGGCTTAAAAAACAGTTAGATATAATTACTATTCAAGGGAATGGCTATCTTTTGTGGGGAGGTGCAGTTGATTTAGCAATAAAAAATATATTTAAACTTTGCAATATTGTAGATTGGGTTTTATTTATTAATAACGATGTAGAGATAAAAGAAAACTATGTTGAATCTTTATTAGAGATTGCTAAAAAGTACTATCCAGCATCAGTCGGCAGCATAATTAAAAACAATAAAGATAAAATTGTATCTGTTGGCCCAAGAGTTCTTACTAAAACCCTTGAAATAAATGATTTATTAATGGATGATTCAATCTTTATTAATTCAGAATTAATAAAAAATGTTGATGCTTTATCTGGTAGGGGAGTTCTTTATTCAGTAAAAAGTCTTAGGGAAGTGAACGGTTTACGTTCGAAAATTTTTCCTCATTATTTTTCTGATTATGAATTATCCATAAGGGTAAAAAGAAGAGGTTATAGATTAATATTATCTAAACAGGTAGTTGTTTATACTGACGAAAACTTTGAACTAATTAAAAAAGAAAAAAAGAAAAAAAGTATATTTTTTAAACTTTTTTCCAGAAAATCCTATTCACTTATTTATTCAAAGTTTTTCTTTTGGTGGGAAGCAAGTAACAATATAGAAAGAATTAGCTTGCCATTGAGAATAATAATATTTATTATGTTACCTATGCTGAGAAAAGCTTTGTGAAAATTTTATTAGTTGATACTTATTATGAAGAATTTCTCAAAACTTTTTATAAAAAAAATAAATATATAAAAAATAGTAATTATGAAAGACAGATAACAAGTTTATTGCAAGAAAATTTTGGGACTTCAGATTCTTATAGCTTTTATCTCAGAAAAAATAATATTGAAGCAGAAGACATTATAGTAAATTGTCGAAGTTTACAAAAAATTTGGGCTGTAAATAACAATTTAAAATATTCGAATATAGATTTTAGATTCCCTCATAAATTCTCAAAGATTCCATTCTTAGGAAAAAGATTAGGCAATCTAAAAGTTCTTTATAAAATTGCTAAAGAACAAATAAAAGCTTTCAAACCTGATGTTCTATACTGCCAAGATATATCTTTTTTCCCACCAGATATTATTAATGAAATTAAAAAACAAGCAAATATTAAATTAATAGTAGGACAAATTGCTTGTCCACTTCCTTCAAAATCATATATCAAAAATTACGATTTAATTTTAACTTCTTTCCCTCATTTTTTAGACAAACTTAATTCACAAGGTATGAAAAGTGAATATTTCAAAATTGGATTTGATGAACGAATATTATCAAGAGTTGGTCCTCTGAAAAGGGATATTAATTTTAGTTTTATAGGAGGGATCAGTAGGCATCATAGCCTAGCATATAAAAATCTTGAATATTTAGTTTCAAAAAGTGATTTAGAAATATTCGGATACGGTGCTAAAACATTACCAATTAACTCTATAGTTCGAAAAAAACATAATGGAGAAAGATGGGGCTTAAACATGTATAAAATTCTTGGGAGATCAAGAATATCTTTTAATAGACATATCAATGTTTCAGAAAACTACGCAAATAATATGAGACTTTATGAAGCAACTGGAATGGGTTCATTATTACTAACTGATAAAAAAGATAACTTAAATAAACTTTTTGAAATTGATAGAGAAATTGTAACTTACTCTTGCAAAGAAGAAGCGGCAGAAAAAGGTAAATTTCTACTTTCAAACCCAGATAAAGCTTCACAAATTGCCGCGGCAGGCCAAGCAAGGACTCTTAAAGATCATACTTATAATATAAGAATGCTGGAATTGATTGAAATCCTAAGAAAATATTTGTGAATTAAATTATGAAAAGATATTTTTGTACGTTATTTGATAGAAATTATCTAATAAAAGGGCTTACAATGATTAAAAGTCTTATTAGATATTCTAAAAATTCTGAAATCTATGTTCTTTGTCTAGATGATGTCACATTAGACATTCTTAATAAAATTAATATTCAACAAATAAGATGTATTCCATTAAAAGAAGTTGAAAATAAAGAATTATTATTTGCGAAAAAAAACCGAACAAATACAGAATATTGTTGGACATTAGCTTCATCCTTCACTTGGCATGTTCTTGATAAAAATTTAGAAGTTGATTTAATAACTTATTTAGATGCAGATTTATTATTTTTTTCTGATGTCGAGCCAATATTCAAAGAAATTGGAAATTCATCAATAGCAATAATAGAGCACAGATTTTCTCCCCCATTTAAAAGTCTTGAAATTAATGGAAGGTTCTGTGTTGAATGGAACAGTTTTCGCAGAAATCCTGAAGGTATGCAATGTCTAGATATTTGGAGAAGACAATGCTTAGAGTGGTGTTTCTATAGAAACGAAGAAGGGAAAATGGGAGATCAAAAATATTTAGATGATTGGCCAAAAAGATATAATTCATGTCATATAATTAAGAATGTTGGTGCAGGAATAGCTCCCTGGAATTACTCTCAATATAAAATAATTCAACTAGATAAATTAATCACAATTAATAATGTTAAATTAATCTTTTATCATTTTCACCAATTCCAAATACTAGAAAATAATAAGTTTTATAGAGTTGGTAAAATATATACTTCTCATCAGCCAGAACCTAAAGCTATTTACGAACAATATGAGAATGAATTATTGAATACACTAGAGAAAATCAAGAAGATTGATATTAACTTTAAAGAAGGCATAATAAAAAATAATAATTACATCAAAGAAAAAATTACTTATTTATTACCAAGAAAATTAAAAAATTTTTTAAGGAGATTTTTATAATTATGATGGGGGAAATGCCTTGGTTAGTAAGTAGGAGAAGGCTATTGATATTAAGCATTGTTGATTATTCAATAATCATAATATTATTTCTAATTTTACAATTAACTAAATTTATAAATACAAATTTCTTATCCGTAAACTTATTAGCTTTTTGCTGGATATTTGTAAGTTATACACTTGATAAATATTCAATCTCAGAAGATGAATATAATGTTTACATATTTAAAAAACTATTACGTGTAATAAATACCTCTGTACTATCAGGAGTTTTATTTAAATTTATCATTATATTTATTTCAATTTTAAATTCTAATGTTGGGGATGGTAAATGGATTATTTTTATAGTTTGCATTTCCATTTTTAGTTATTTATATGAAATAATTCATGCCTTTATAATCAAAAGATATTTATCTAAGGAAATTGAATGGATATCAATATTTTCAAATATCGAAAGGGGATCTTTATTATCAGAACCTGTAAGCATCAAAAATAATTTCTATTCAAAATCGATTCATAAAAGTAAAATCAGTCAATTAACTAAATTAAACATTAATAAATTTGGTTTTATAATCGAAGATATAAATTCTTTTAATAATGAAGAAAAAACCATTTTAATAAACCTTAAAAATAGAGGTTATAAAATCTTATCATTATTAAATTGGTACGAAAGATATTTGCATAGATATCCAAAAGAAATAACTGATTCTAATGATATTACGGGTGAACTTTTAATTTATAAAAAAGTTAATTCTTCTCAAAGGATAAAAAGATTCAGTGAATTTTTTTTATCACTTTTATTACTAATTCTTTTAAGCCCTATAGTATTATTATTTGCGATTTTTATAAAGATTGAGGATAAAGGTCCTATATTATATTCTCAAATAAGAAGTGGATTTGCAGGTAAAAAATTTAGGATATATAAACTTAGGAGTATGAAAATAAATGCCGAAAAAGATGGTATTAAATGGTCCTCACATGACGATAAAAGAATAACAAAAATTGGCAGAATTTTAAGAAAAACAAGAATAGATGAAATTCCACAACTTTTATCAGTCTTAAAAGGTGATATGAGCTTGATTGGGCCTAGGCCAGAACGTCCTGAGATTGAAGAGTTACTTACAAAAAAAATCCCAAATTATCAATTAAGATATTTAGTGAGGCCAGGTTTAAGTGGTTGGGCGCAGGTTAATTACCCTTATGGAGCATCAATAGAAGATACCAAAATGAAATTTAGTTATGATATCTACTATATTAAAAACTTTTCAAATTTATTTGATTTACTAATTCTTTTAGAAACAATAAGATTAGTTTTTAATCTTAGAGGATCTTTACCTAAATAAAAATGAAATTTGAGATTAAATTTTCAATTATAACTGTAACTTTTAATGCCAAATCAGAATTAAAAAAAACAATTAAATCTATTCAAAGTCAGAATTATAAAAATTTCATTCATATTATTAAAGATGGGCTTTCAAAAGATAAAACTAATTCTATAGATTTTTCAAAATATAGAAACACTAAATTCCATGAAAGTAAAGATAGAGGTGTATATGATGCTATGAATCAAGGATTCAAATTTTCTGAGAACGAATACATAATATATTTAAATGCGGGTGATATTTTCCTTTCTAAAAATACTCTAGAAGATTTAGCTGAAAAGATCAGAAAAAACCCTAACTTCAATTCATATTCAGGAGGTACAATACAAATAAATTCTAATAAAAAGAAAATTATAAGGTTAATAGGTATAGGCAATCTTTATAGATATTTGCCATTATCTCAGTTACCACATCCTTCATTTGTAATTAAAAAGTCAATCTTATCAAAATTAGCTGATCCCTTTGATTATAAGTTGTCTATATCTGCAGATTACAAATTACAATTATCGTTAAGAAAGAAAAATTTATGGAATAATTGCTATCTAAATCAAATTATCTCAATAATGCCTACTGGTGGAAAAAGCACCATAAATAAAAAATCTATTATTTATGGATACATAGAAACATTTATTTTTTCTTATAAACTTTATAAGTTAATTTTCATTTATATAATCTTAATAAAGATAATCCTGAATTTCTACTCAAGGTTAGAAACTTTAAAATTAAAAAAACATATTATTTTTGATTTTATTTTCAAATAATTTCATTGCCAATAAATCTCCTAAATTAGAAATTTTATTCCTAAACATATATATATTTACTTCTTAATTTTATATAAAGTGATTTAAATAAATAATCTCAATTTTTAATTTATTTTAATTAGTATTTTTTTCAAGTCAAATTAAGGTATAAAGTTAATTAGAAATAAAAAAAAATTAATGGATAATAATCTCGTTGATATAAATAATATACTTGTTATTGGTTGTGGAGGAGCTGGATTAAGAGCTGCCATTGAGGCGAAATTGAACGGACTCCAAGTAACAGTTTTAGGGAAAAGAAATAAAAATGATGCGCATACAGTGCTTGCTGCAGGTGGAATTAATGCTGCATTTGGAAATGTTGATCCAGAAGATAATTGGGAATATCATTTTATTGATACATTTTTAGAAGGTTATGGTTTAGGTGATCCAGAACAAATTGAAATAATGGCAAAAGAATCACCATTTTACGTTAAGGAAATAGATCAATGGGGGGCAAATTTTAAAAAATTAGAAAATAATAAGTTTGATCAGAGGTATTTTGGAGCTCATAAATTTAGAAGAACCTGCTATTCAGGAGACTTTACTGGACAATCTATTTTAAATGCCTTATTACGAAAAATAAAAATTCTAAATATACCTATATATGATTCCGAATATGTCTCAGACCTATTTGTAAAAGATAATATATGTTTCGGAGCGATGTCATTAAATATTTTAACAGGAGAAAGGACAGCTCACCTAGCAGATGCAGTAATTATCTGCACAGGAGGTCACACCCGTATTTGGAAGAATAGCTCTTCAAGAAAAAATGAAAATACTGGAGATGGTTATCATCTAGGACTGAAAGCAGGTTGTGAATTGTCAGATATGGAAATGGTACAATTTCATCCAACTGGAATGGTACTACCAAAAGAATTAAGTGGGACTCTAGTTACTGAAGCTGTCAGAGGAGAGGGAGGCATATTATTAAATTCTCAAGGACAAAGATTTATGTCCAGATACGATTCAAAGAGGTTAGAACTTTCTACTAGAGATAGAGTAGCAATGGCAAACTATAATGAAATAATTGAAGGTAGAGGCACAGAGAATGGTGGCGTTTTTCTTGATATAAGCCATAAAAGTAAGGACTTCATCATAGAAAAGATACCAAAAATTTATAGACAATTTATAGAATACTCGTTAATTGATATTTCAAAAAATCCAATGGAAGTCTGTCCAACAGCTCATTATTCAATGGGAGGTATTAGAGTAAATCCCTCAGATCATTCTACTAAAATAAAGGGTTTATTTGCTGCTGGAGAAGTAGCAAGCGGTTTGCATGGAGCTAATAGACTTGGGGGTAATTCACTCGCAGAAATTTTAATATTTGGATCACATGCTGGAAGATCAGCATCCAAATTTTCAAAATCTTTATCATCCCAAATGAGATCTAATAAAATCCTTTCTTTAGCTCATGAATATTTAAATTCTTCAATTTCAAAGGGAGATGAAAATGTCTATTTACTTAAATCGGAATTAAGAGACATAATGTGGAAAAATTGTGGTGTAATTAGAGATGAAGTAAATTTAAATAAAGGTTTAGAAAAGTTAAATCACCTAGAAAAGCTTTTGCCGGAAATAGATATAAGATTAGAAAATAATAATCAAAATGATTTAATAAATAAATTAGACTTACATTCATCTCTAATAACTGCAAAAGTAACTATTTTATCTGCTCTTGAGAGAAAAGAAAGTAGAGGATCACATCAAAGAAGTGATTTCAAAGAAACTGAAGATGACTATAAATTAAATATTAATGCAAAGATAGAAGATAATAAATTTCTTATCAAAAAAAGTATTCCTAAACAAATGAAAAATGAATTAATTTCTTTGTTGGAAAGATATGAAAGAGCTGAAGAAGTTTCCCATAAATTAATCGAATAAATATAATAATTTCTTTTTAAATTAATAAATATGCCTAGTTTATAAATATTTGAAAATTGATAGTAATTTTAAAAAATAGGTATATTTGGATATGAAAATATTTGATGTCAATCCTAACCTATGCAAATATTGCCATTTAAATTTATTTCTTTTGTAGAATTTAATTTAATAAGAGGAGTTTTTGAGATGTAAGAAGCCCACATAGTAAAAGTACTTGGTGGTCCTATAATTAAATCACAAGATTGTAAAATTATTTGATCTTCTCTCCAAGAACCTTTATAAAAAAAATCAGCACCAATTTCAGAGCTCAAATTTTCATTACTAACAACTAAAAAATAGGGATTTTTTTTATCTTCAATTAATTTATTTTTTAATTTAAATATTACATCTCTATAAACATCATCATCAAAAAAAAATCTCCCTTCGTTCCAGTTTTTATAATCTCCTCTTCTTACATGTAAACCAACTAAAAATTTACCTTCTCTTTTTTGAAAATTTAAAAATCTTATGAAAGATAAAATTTTTTCAGTTAAAAATTTTTTTTCAAAACTATAAATTTTTTTTAAAGATTCATGATGTTTTGTCGTTAAACTATATTCTCTATAATCCCAACCAGAAACAAATCTAATGTAATTATTTTTACTAAAATAAAAACAAAAATCATCTTTTCCAAATAAATATTTAATAAATTTAGAAATACACTTGAGAAAAAAGTTATTAAAATTATCTAAAAAATAAAAAAAATTATTGTCAAATTTTAATATGCCTAACATAGAAGGATTATAGAATTGGATTCCCTTTTCAATAGAAAATGCATGATAATGTATAGATTGAAAAAGTCTATTACAAAAGCCTCCATATTTTTCTAAGATAATGATAATTTTCATTTAATTAAAAATGTAATTATTTATAAATTTATAAAATTCAATTTTTTCTGCCATAATCATCTTCGAATCTAATAATGTCATCTTCACCTAAATAAGTTCCACTTTGCACTTCAATTATTGTAAGAGGTTCATCTTTTAAATTAGAAAGTCTATGTTTATATCCCATAGGTATATAAATACTCTGATTGACCGAAAGAATTTTTTTATTTTTCTCAATTTCGACTAAAGCTTCTCCTGATACTACCACCCAATGTTCTGTTCTGAAATTATGTTTTTGAAGAGATAAAGAAGCCCTTGGTTTTACAGTTATTGTTTTAACCTGCCAGCCATTGCCATCAGCAATTGATATATAACTCCCCCATGGCCTAAAAACTTTTTTATGTTGAGTTGCCTCCATAAAATTATTATTTTTCATTTTTTCAACAATATTTTTTACTTTTTGACTTGAATCTTTTTTTACTATTAAAACAGCATCGGAAGTTTCTACGACAATAATATTCTCAATATCTATGCCAACTATTAATTTATTCTCGCTTCTCAAGTAACAGTTTTTTATTGAATCACTTAGTACATTTCCCACAATGGAATTGCCTGAATTATCTTTTTTAGAAATATTCCAAATCGAATCCCAACTCCCAACATCGCTCCACTCAATATCTAAAGGTATAACAATTCCTAAATCTGTTTTCTCCATTATTGCAATATCAAAAGAAACTTCAGGACAATTATGAAAATTATTTTTATCAATCCTGAGAAATTCCAAATCTTTAGAACTTTTTTGAATACATGAATTACAAATTGATAATACTTCTGGAACAAATAATGCAAATTGCTCAATTACAATTTTTGCTTTCATTAAAAAGATTCCACTATTCCATAAATATCTTCTATTATTTATAAATTTCTCTGCTTTATCTTTATTTGGTTTCTCAATAAAACTATTTATTTTTATACCCTTAGGATCTTCATAGTCAAGATTTAATTCTGCTTCTATATATCCAAATCCAGTCTCAGGAGATTTGGGAGTAATTCCATAAGTTACTATTTTGCCTTCTTCTGCATATTTAATACCACTTTCTATAGTTTTCGTAAATTTATCAATATTTTCAATTGAATGGTCAGCTGGTAAAACTAAAATCATAGGATCTTCTTCAAAAGTATTCGCTTGAATTGATCCAAGAGCTATTGCTGGAGCAGTGTTTCTTGCATAAGGCTCAAGGATAATTGATTTTGGGTTAACATCAATTTCCCGCATCTGTTCAGCAGTTATAAATCTATGATCATCATTACAAATTAAAATTGGCTCCTGAATATTTCTAATTTTTTTTAATCTTAAGTATGTATCTTGTAGAAATGAAAAAGGACTTGAAGGGTTACATTTTAAAAATTGTTTAGGTAGACTTTTTCTTGACAATGGCCATAATCTCGAACCAGAACCGCCGCACATTAAAATTGGGATTATTTTCTTTTCCGTAAATAAATCCATAAACTAAAACTTATAATAATTTATAATGGTGCAACAGTTAAACAGGCGAAAAATTAATGAAAATTAAAAATATATGCTGCATTGGTGCTGGTTATGTAGGAGGTCCAACTATGACTGTTATTGCGGACAAATGTCCTGATTTGCAAATAGATGTTGTGGATTTGAATGAAAAAAGAATTGAAGATTGGAACAATAATGATTTTACAAAACTCCCAATTTATGAACCAGGGCTGGCAGATATTGTTAAGAGGCGTAGAGGTAAAAATTTACATTTTTCTAATTTAATAAAAGAAAAAATCGAAAATGCTGACCTGGTTTTTATTTCAGTTAATACACCTACAAAGAAAAAAGGAGTTGGAGCTGGAAAGGCAAGTGATTTAAAATGGGTTGAAGCATGTGCGAGACAAGTAGCTGAATTTTCTAAAGGACATACTATCGTAGTTGAAAAAAGCACCTTACCTGTTAGGACAGCAGAAGTAATAAAATCTATTCTTTTTGCTTCTTACAATTTAAACGAAGATAAAGAAACTGAAAAAACCTTTGACGTTTTATCTAATCCTGAATTTCTATCTGAAGGGACAGCCATTAAAGATCTTGAGAATCCTGACAGAGTTCTGATTGGCGGTGAAAAAGAAGAAGCGATAGAAGCTTTATGCTCAGTTTATAGATGTTGGGTGCCAGAAGAAAAAATTTTAAAAACAAATATTTGGAGCAGTGAATTAGCAAAGTTGACTGCTAATGCTTTTTTAGCACAAAGGATAAGTTCAATAAACTCTATAAGTGCATTATGTGAGGCTACTGGAGCTGATATAAGAGAAGTCTCAAGAGCAATTGGTTCTGATACCAGGATAGGTTCAAAATTTCTAGTTTCAGGACCAGGTTTTGGGGGGAGTTGTTTTAAAAAAGATATCTTAAACCTTGTCTATTTATCAAATCATTTTGGATTACCAGAGGTTGCAAATTTTTGGGAATCAGTTGTAGAGCTTAATAAATGGAATCAAAAAAGAATTTCCGAACTAATAGTAAAAAAACTTTACGGATCGGTTTCTGGTAAAAAAATATCGATATTAGGATTTGCATTTAAAGCAAATACAAATGATACTAGAGAATCAGCAGCCATAAATATTTGCAAAGATTTACTAGAGGAAGGCGCAATTCTTTATATACATGACCCTAAAGTTGAATCAAATCAAATTGCTAAAGATTTAAATCTAGAACCATTAAAAGAATCTTTTACTGAGCACGAATCTTTAAGAAATTCAGAAATTGGAAATTGGTATTTCGCTAATTCAATAAGAGAGTCTTTAACCGGAGCAGACGCAGTAATTTTGCTAACCGAATGGGATGAATATACTTGCATAGATTGGAGAGAGGCAAGCAACTTAATGAGGAAACCCTCGTGGATATTTGATTCAAGATCAATTTTAAATCCTGAAAAAATCAAAGCATCTTGTTTAAACTTTTGGAGAATAGGTGATGGTTCAATCAATTAAAAAAGTTCTTATTTTATTGGAAAAACCTTAATATCCTTCTGGATTTTTAAATTGCCATTTCCAGCCATCCTTACACATTTGCCTTAAAGATCTATTAGGTTCCCAATTTAATAATTTTTTTGCAAGGGAATTATTTGCGACTAGACTAGCAACATCTCCACTTCTTCGAGAATTAAAAACATATGGTATTTTTAAATTATTAACATTTTCAAAAGTATTGATTAGTTCTAAAACACTAAAACCTTTACCTGTGCCCAAATTCATATTTATTATATTTGGCTTGTTATCAAATAAATACTCTAGAGTTTTTATGTGTCCTTCTGCTAAATCCATAACGTGGATATAATCTCTTACGCCAGTTCCATCGATAGTAGGCCAGTCATCACCAAAAATTCTAACTTCTTTTAAAGCCCCAAAAGCAACTTTTGTAATATAAGGAAAAATATTATTTGGTATTCCAATAGGACTCTCACCTATTAAACCTGAGTAATGAGCTCCAATTGGATTAAAGTACCTTAAGCTAGCAATCCTCCAAGTTAAATTAAAACTTCTTTGAAGGTCTTCTAATAACCTTTCGATGACCATTTTTGTTGTGCCATAAGGATTAATCGGATTAATTTGAGAATACTCATCAATTTTTCCTGTTTGATTTTTTCCATAAATTGAAGCACTACTACTGAAAACTAAAGTATGACAATTGTTCTTATGCATAACATCAAACAAATTTATCGATCCAAAAATATTAGATTCCCAATATAGAAAAGGATTATTAACTGATTCTTCTACTGCTTTTAGTCCCGCAAAATGAATAACACCTTCAATTCCATTTCCATTGCCATCAGATCTTGATTTATTAAAAATCTCTTCTAATAATTCTTTATTTCTTATATCTCCTTCAAATATTTTTAACTTTTTTGAAAAAGATGATTTTTTTTCTTCATCTACAATTTTCAATACATTTTTTAAAGATTTCCTAGAGCTATTGATAAAAGAATCGATAACAAATATTTCATAACCTTTTTGGAGTAAAACCAAACAAGTATGACTGCCAATAAAGCCTGCGCCACCAGTGACTAAAATTTTTTTCATACTTTAAATTGTATTATAAAAAGACAATGTAAAAAATCAAATGAAGATTCTCATTACAGGTGTAGCAGGATTTATTGGTTTTCATTTATGCAAAAAGTTATTAAACGATGGATATCAAATTATTGGACTAGATAATATTAATTCTTATTATGATATTAATCTTAAGCTGAGTCGTTTAAATGAACTTAAGAAAGCTGAGATTAAATCCAACTCAAATTTTATTTTTAAGAAAGTAGATCTTGTTAAAAAAGAGGAAATTTTCCAAATTTTTGATGAAGAAAAGCCTGATGTCATTTTTCATTTTGCGGCCCAAGCTGGTGTTAGATATTCTATTGAGAATCCCTTCAGCTACATAGATTCAAACGTTACTGGATTTATGAATATTATTGAATGTTGTAGGAAAAACAAAGTTAAATCTTTTATTTTTGCCAGTAGTAGTTCTGTTTATGGTGGCAATACAAAAATCCCATATTCCGAAAAGGATCCTGTAGATCATCCAATTAGTCTTTATGCAGCAACAAAAAGATCAAATGAACTTTTTGCCCATGTTTATAGCCATCTTTATGGTATTCCTTCTATAGGAATACGCCTATTCACAGTTTATGGGCCTTGGGGAAGACCTGATATGGCTCCCTTTATTTTTACCAAATCAATATTTTCAGGAGAAGCAATAAAAATATTTAATAATGGAGATATGAATCGCGACTTTACATACATAGATGATGTAATAGATGCTCTAGCAAAACTAATAGCTAAACCACCAGTTAGGAATAATAAATATGATTCTAGTAAACCTAATCCTTCAAAAAGCTGGTCAAATTTTAAAATTTTCAATATAGGTAATAGTAACCCTATTAAGTTAATGAAATTTATAGAAATTTTAGAAAATGAAATAGGTATCAAAGCTGTAAAAGAATATCTTCCTATGCAACCTGGTGATGTTAAAACTACATTTGCAGACACAAAAAATATTGAAAATTATATAGAAATTACTAATAATACTTCGTTAGAAAAAGGAATTAAAAATTTTATAAATTGGTATAAAGAATATTACTCTAAATAATTAATTTACTCTAAGTTTAATTAAATTTTTCTAAAGCTACTTTTTATATTCATTTAAATTTTTTCTATAAATTCCTTAATCTTCAATTCTTTTTTACTTTTTTAAAAGATACTTTTTTTATTTGTTATGTTTTCTTTATAACAAATCATAAAATTCCTTTTCATAAATATTTTTCCCAATTTTCAACTAATGAATCAAAGCAGAAAAATAATTATCAAGGCTTTTGTAAAACAACTTCATCAATATATTTATGTAACCCTTCATAAAAAGTATATTTTGGATTCCATTTTAATATATTTCTCGCATGACTTATATCTGCAATAACATCTTTTATCTCATTTCTTCGAGTTTTCTCATGCGAAATAACTTTTAATTTTGATCCAAATATTTCTTGAATCATTTTTATTATTTCCTCAACAGAGAATGATTTCCCACTACCAATATTAAATCTTTGAAATCCATCATTAATACGCATAGAAAGAATAAAAGCATCCACAACATCATCAATATAAACAAAATCTCTTTTAGGTTTTAGATCAAGAATTTCGATATCTTTATTATTCTTTATATAACTAATAATTTTCGGAATTAAAAATTTTTCACTTTGCCCATTTCCATATATATTAAATATTCTTAAGATAACTGCATTTAAATTATCCTGTTTTGATTCAAATTCTATTATTTGCTCTGAAATCCACTTTGATAGTGAATATGGATTATTTGGTTTTACGGGATGATTTTCGTTTATCGGTAGTTTTTCAGGATAGCCATATACATATGAACTAGCCATTATTAATTTAGCATTAACCCTTTTACAATAATTAATTACATTTCTAGTGCCAATAATATTTGTTTTAAATAACTCATCATTTTGATCCCAACTTTTAGGAATAAAACTTTTACCAGCCAAATGAAAAACAAACTTTACTTTTGAGATTGACTTAAAAGTCTCTTTATTATTTATATCTCCATCTTTGGAACTTAAAGAAATATATGAATAATTCAATTCTTTTAATTTAGAAATTACCTTTTTCCCTAAAAATCCGCCGCCGCCAGTAATTAATACATCAGTCATTTAAAAATTTTAATTTCATTTTTTCAAATTCATCAGTGGCTTTTAAATAATCATCTGGCCTTCCAATATCAAGCCAATATCCATCATGTGGTAAAACTTTTACTTTTTTATTTTCTTTTAAAAGGTATATCATTAAATTATCAAAGCCGAAATAAGTATCATCTGGGATAAAGCTTAGAATTTCTTTATTAATCATATAGACTCCCATACTAACTTGGTAGTCAACTTTTGGTTTTTCTTTAAATTTCTTGAGAAAAGATTCATTATCAACTTCTAATACACCATAATCAATATTTTCTTCTCTTAATTTAGAAGCAATCGAAAAAATAGTTTTATTTTCTATATGTTGAGAATAAAATTTCTCAAAATCTAAATCAGTAAGTACGTCACCATTTAATAACAGAAAATTATCAGGTAGATCTCTGATCAGTTTGAGTGGTCCAATAGTACCTAATCTATTTTTTTCTAAGGAATAGTCGATTTTAATACCAAATCTAGATCCATCCTGAAATAAAGCTTTGATTATATCTGCTTGATGATTAACAGCTAAAGTAATGTGGTTAAATTTATACTGAATTAATTGCCTTATAATTACCTCTAAAATTGAATAACTTCCTATAGGCATTAATGGTTTAGGTAATACAACAGTGTAAGGCTTAAGTCTTGTTCCAAGTCCCCCTGCTAAGATGATTGCTCTTTTAGACATTGTAGATATTAGTTTTATAGAGTGACAAATTATTAGGTTCACTCATCCACTTAATAGTATTTGATAAACCTTCCTTAAGGCTATAAGAATGCTTAAAACCCACTAAATTTTTAATTTTTTCATTATTGCAAATCAACCTATCTACTTCACTGCCTTTTGGGCGAATCCTTTTTTCATCACATAGTATATTAGGTTTCATGTTAATAATTTCACCTATAATTTCTACAACTTGTTCAATATTTACACCAATCCCAGAACCAATATTAAAAGTTTCTCCAAAAATATTTTTACCACAATTTATTAAAGATATAATTCCATTACATGTATCAATTACATAGTTAAAATCTCTTATAGGATCTAAGCTGCCTAATTGTATATTTTCTTTACCATCAAGTAATTGAGAAACTATAGTTGGAATTACAGCTCTAGAAGATTGTCGTGGACCATAAGTGTTAAATGGTCTTCCTATAATCAGAGGTAATTCAAAGCTCTTAAAAAAACTAAAGGCAATTGCATCTGCTCCAATTTTTGATGCAGAATATGGTGATTGTGCTTGCAATGGATGTTCTTCATCGATAGGGACATACTTTGCACTTCCATAAACTTCACTAGTTGAAATGTGGATAACCTTTTCGATTTCATTTTCTAGAGCAGCTTGCATTATATTTAAAGTACCATTTATATTAGTATCAACATAACTAGACGGCGCTTTATAAGAGTAAGGAATTGCAATTAAAGAAGCCAGATGAGCAACAATTTCGCAACCTTTCATTGAATTTCTCATATTTGGGAGGTCCCTTATATCACCCAATTCAACTTCTATATCTTTAAGAACTTTTGAGGAGTCCAACCAACCAAAACTAGAAAAGGAATTATATTGAACTAAAGCTTTGACTGAAAAACCATTCTCAACAAGCTTTTCTACTAAATGAGATCCTATAAAACCCTCAGCCCCGGTAACAAATATTTTTTTAGATTTATCTTTCATAACCAACAATTAAATTAAGAATTAAAGAAATATATTCAATAATCTAGAATATAGCAAAAACAAACAACCAGAATATTTTTTAAAAACTTTAAACAAATTAAAGCCATTATAAAAAAGCTTTAGAAGCTTATTTAAATCTTAGAAATTAATTTGAAGACGTTAAATAATTTAGATAATAAACATTAATAAATTAACCTCAAAAGTTTATTTTCAATTAATAAAAATAACTCATAAATTAGGATTTAGTTTGGCTAGATTAATTTATAAAGTTAAAATCTTATTTAAAATTCTCATAATGAGTCATAAATTCATCTCAAAATACTTTGAACTTTTTAAAGAAACTTTTTAAAAGCATTTTAATAGATATTATTATGTCTCTCATTAATCAAAGTAAATTAAATTATTATTTATTAACTCATAAAGATTTCTAAATATTGATTTAATTTCCACTTTGAGTTACTTTCTTCATATATACTTTTAGAAATTTTATAGTATTTAGAATTATTGTTTTTATAACTATCTTTATCCAAAATCAATTTTGCTTTCTTGAATTTCTCTACTAAATCTTGGAAAATATTATTTTCAAAGAAAAATCCATAACCTGAAGCTGCATTAATAGTATCTCCAACATTTGAAGCTATTGGAATTAAGGCGTTTTGAGAAGCCTCAATAATAGTTATAGGTAAACCCTCCTGGGTGGATGTCAGAAGAATATAGTCATAATCTACAAATTTTGACAATAAATCAGATACCTCTCCTTTTAGTCGTAAATTATCACCGTTTGAATTAACAAGAGTTTTGTTTATTAAAGTTTTCAGCTCTAAATTTCCATAATTCATTCCATTACCATATAAATCTAAAATAAATTCACCATTAAAATAATCAAATAATTTCAATGCTAATTTATGATTTTTAACAGGATCAAATCTTGCAGCCATAATTATCTTAAGAATTTTAGATTCTTTCCTTCTTTCTCTTTTAATTTTCATTATTTCTTCAAAGTTTTTTTTAATTTTTGGCTCTATGGGAGGAAATAAAAGCTGAAATTTATTTTTGTCATAACCCAGAGAAATATGGGAATTTAAACAAGTTTTAGAAATAGCAAAAATTTTCAATTTAATTATTTTGCTTAGAAAAGAACAAATATTTCTTGAAATTCTGGAACCAAATGAAATTTCATTATTAAATGCATTAGTTAGCAAAAAAAAGCGTCCTTTAATTCTGCCAACAGATAGTAATTGAATTAAAACGGCAATCAAATCACCATAATACATCCAACCTTGGCAGACATATCTACCATTAAAAAATCCTTTAAGTAACAATAATAAAATCTTAAAATTATCAAATCCTAATAGAAAAGGATAATAAATAATCGCTCCACTTTTCAAAAGCCTTATTGATATTAAACCAGGTTTAGAAAGACAAATAATATGGTGATTTGCTTCAACAATTTCACAAGTTAAGGCTAATAAGTTTTCGCCTCCTCCAGAATGTAAGGTGGGAATTATGTGAATAAAAGATTTCATATATAATTTCTAACTAAAGTATCTATTAAAGATTATACAAATTTATCTTTATAAATAAAAAATGAAAATTAAAAATAAATTGTTTATTTTAATTATCACATTAAAATAAAATTAATTTTGAATACTTTCTTTATCAATGAAAAAAGGTTTTGAAATAATATTAAAATCTCAAAATAAAGAAAAGAATTCTAATAAAAGTATCTATATTGGAATACTTTATTGTGGTGAAATTCAAATAGAGAGTTTATTAAAATCTATAATTCAATCTTCATCATATGCAAAAGTCTCTTCAATTAATATTTATATAATTGGATACCACAAAAATCTGAATGCTCACCAAAAATTATATGGTTGGTTTAACAAGCATAATAATAAACATAGATTAAAGTTGGACGCAGATATGACTATTAGAAAAGATACAATAAACAAATTAATATTAAATAAAAAAGATTGCAGAATTGTTTATCCTGTATATGACTTCATAACCAAGACAAATATTTATGGGGTTCACTATATCCCACCATTTCATTCTTTAGACTATAAGAATATAAACAAAAGATTTCCTGACAATTTATCAGACGATTTTCAAATCAACAAAGAATTTGTTGGCATATATCATTGCGAAAAAGCAAGTAAAGAACAAATCCTAAATTTTATTATCCATAGGCTTGGAAAATTATTCGATTGTAAATTTCAGATGAAATTAGGTTATTTAAAGGTAATAGCAAAAGCAACTATAATAAACTACAAGATAGTCTTTAGAAATTTAACATATATATTTTTCTCTATATTAAAAATTTTTTTAATAAATAAGAATTATAAAAAAATTGAAAGCAACTATATATTAGATAAAAACAAATTAAAGAAGAAATGGAATAATTATTTATTATCAAATACATCATTCCAATCTGAATAATTAGATTTGTCATTATGGAAATCTAATAATGCATAATAATTATGCTTAGCTATCTTACTTTGCTTATTTTTATCTGAATATAATTCAAAATAATATTGATTAATTTTTTCTGCATCTATAGAGGCGTTAATACCTTTTAATACTAAGTTCTTTTCTTTATATAGATTTAAATTATCTGTATATACATTAGCAGTGGAGACTGGAATACATCCGTTCAAAATATATTCAGCAATTATATTAGGCATACCTTCAAAAAAGGAAGTTAAAATTCCTAGTAAATTATTTTCAATTGCTTGTTTTATTATTTCACTTTGAACTTTTCCATAGATTTTTACATTTTTAAATCCAATGAGATACTCTTTAAATAATTTTAAATATTCACCTTTTCCATAAATTGAGATTTTTATTCTTCTATCAAGTCTTTTGATTATTTCAAGCATATGAATAGGATCTTTTTGCCAATCTAATCTTTGAACAAAAACTATTCCTGAACGATCATTAAAATTTAAAAAGTTATTATTTGCTTTAGGTACTTCTAAAAGATTATTTATAACATGGATTTCTTTTTGAACATTTTTCCACTTTAATAAACGTGCGGAATTATTACTCTGTACTATAAAACTATCAACAAAAAAGGTTAGTATCTTAAATTTATAAGAATTAATATCTTCTAGATTAGCTTTATAGTACCTTAAATCATTTCTTATTGATATGTGAAGTCTAGCTTTAAATAAGATTTTTAAAATTATAGATGCATAATGACTTTGAGGCATTATTGATAATACATGAGAAACATTATTTAATTTGATTCTTAATCTTATAATCTTATAAAGATATTTTGAATAGTTTAAAAACTTGTATAAGAAATTTTTTTCAATTTTTTTAGTATGTAATACCAATAAAAAAATATTAAAATCCCTAGATAAATATTCTTTTATCAAATAGGCTTGTTTCTCTGCTCCGCCTGTGTTTAAAGAGTTTACTGATAAAATAATATTCATTATAAATCTACTAATATGGAAAGTTTTTCATAAACACTTCTATATTTATTTTTAATTTTCTGATATATATCATTTGTATATTCTATCTTAATATTATTTTCTGAGAACTCACATTTATTCAAATATGTGCCTCCCCCTGGACCACTGAGATAAATATTAGCTCCTAATGATTTACATATTTCAACTATCATCTCACTTTTTTTCTTCTTAATTTTTAATTCACTTGAAAAAATAATAGGGGTATTTATTTTTAATTTATTAAGAATTAACTTATCAAGTTCAACAAGTAAATTAAAAAAATCAGGATGAGATCTTTCACATTTGATTTTATCAATTATTTGCATAAGAAAATCCTGATCTTTTGAGTATTTATATAAATTTGATTTTATTGAATTTATATGTTTTCTTTGCCAATTAATTGTTTTTGAAGAAGAAATTTTATTAATGGCTAAATCTCCAAATTTACCTTTCGTCTCCAAAGGAATTGTAAGAAAAAAAGGTTCCTGTTTCAATTTACATATTCTATTTCTATTTACTAAACTATTTTTCTCAAATTGAACATGATCAAGAACAACATGTAAATCAACCTCTTTAATTCTCTCGTAATATAATCTCCATGGGAGGTAATGTGGTTGATTAATTCCAATTTTTATCACAATTTTATTATTTACAATATTAGTTTTACAAAATTTATCAAGAATTATTCATCGAATAATAAAATCTTGCTAAAACATTATTAAAATATAATATTTACAGTATTTTTCTAGAAATCATAATCTTACAAAATTAATACAAAAATATATGAAAAAATTAAATTTAAATAAATTAATAAATCAAGTTTCTATAAAAAGAATATTTAAAAATAAAAAAGATTTTGATTTAAAAAATTATTTTGAAATGTATAAAGCTAGAGGCTTTAGATTAGTTTTTGAATATTTTATACATAATCACCTTTTTGATATTTTGAATGGCACTGATACTCATGCTTGGGAGACAAACAAATTATCTTCTAAATTTGGTGATAGTGAAATCTATATGGTTTCCTGGACTAAAGATATTAAAGAATCTACATTGAAAGTAGAGAATTTTTTAGGGAATCAAAAATTGCATAGTTGCAATTTAATTGATTTAGGTAGTGGCAAAGGTAAAGTTTTAATTACTTGGAGAGAACTATATCCTTATAATGAATATATTTATGGAATTGAATATGATAAAGAATTAAATAGAATTGCCAAGAAAAATTTCAAAAAACTTAAATATAAAAAAGTTAATTTTTTATGCGGCGATATATCTACTGTAAAAATTCCTGATGAAGAGCCAGGCAAAACTATAATTTATTATATGTTTAATCCTTGCGGAAAAAAGACTTTAAAAAATTTCTTTAAGAATAATCGTACAAAAAATTCTTTTATAATTTATTTTAATCCAATTCTTAAAAGAGATATTAAAGATATTGGTTATGAATTAGTTTTTGAAAAAATAAGTTATAGAAAAGGAAGCACATATAGTATTTTTTATAGAACATAAATAGCTTTTAAAAATCATGAAATTACTAACCTTTAGATCTGAGTATAAAAAAAGCTTCTGCACTTTCGATACCACATTCAGAACCTCTTAATTCTGCAAGACTTCTTACAATTCTATAAGAACGAGGATGAGGGAAATTTCTCATTTCAGATTTATAAATTTCTAAGGCCTCTATTTTTTTATGCATCTCTGAACTAACGTCAATATATAGGTTAGGATTAAAGTTGGACTTACCTATATTTCTTCCCCACTCAGTACTACTTAAAACTTCAAATAGTCTGATTTCAATAAACTTTTTACCAGGAATTGGTCTTGCGGCAATTTGTACAGACTCTGAAATTAACTGATGATCAATATTAAGATCACTATAAAAATGGCTATAAATAATATCAGGTTCAAATTTATTAATTAAATTTTCAATATCTTTTACTATGTAAAGAATTGGCTCGGTATCCATCATATTATCTTTCTTATCACAAAAGACAATCTCACTTACTCCAAGAAGATTAGATGCCTTAGCAGCTGATTTTTTTAGTTCTAAAATATTTTCTGTAGAAGTATCGCCTCTAGAAGTTAAGCCAGTTGCCATTATGGCCACATTCACTATATCTTTTTTAGAAGAGTGTTTAAAGATAGTTGCTCCACAACCTAAAATTTCATCGTCTGGATGAGCTGCAATTACAAGAACATTCATTTGATTTTAATTATTTTCCTTGCGAATTCTAAATCATCTAGATTATCAATATCTAAAACATCATTGTCAATATATCCATAAGGTTTATCATCAATCAATTTACCATTTATTAATATTGATGCTTCAGTTAAATAACATTGACCTGCATCATGAAACTTTTCTTCCAAGTCTTGTGTTCTCTTTTCAAACTCTAATTCGTTGTCTATTGTAATGTAACCTTCTTTGGTTTTACTCAATGCTCTTTGGATTGGATGTCTATACTTACTTATTATTAATCCAGTTTTAAATTTATTATTAATAAACTCATTACAAAAATCATTTATGGACTTTGAAGATAATAAAGGTGTACATGGGAAAAGTGTTAACACATCATCGCTTAAACTAATTAATTTTTTTTTTATTAAATCTTTTGAAACTTCTCCAAGTGTTTGATCTACTCCTATAAAGTCGTTACTCAATTCTTTTGATCTTGGCAAGAAAATTGCCCCACATTTTGTCGCTAAATCACCGAATTCAGCATCATCTGTTGAAACAAAAATATTTTTTATAATATTTATAGTCTTAGCTTTTTCAATTGCATCTTGAAGCATAGGAAGTCCATTAATTAATTCTAAGGCTTTTCTAGGTATTCTTTTACTTCCTGCTCTACATGGAATTATGCAATGCATTGAAATACTCTTCAGTAGCTTTTTTAATTTTATCAATATATTTATTATTAGCCCTAAGATCATTAAATAAATTGATTACATGTTTTTTGTGCCTTACTGCCTCTATGGCGACATATTTTGAAAGATATTTACTACTGCTATAGTGACAACTAGAAAAGGCTCCATTATCTAAAATAATTTTTGAATAAAGAATTGGGTCTTTTACTTCCAAACAATATCTCCATGTTTTGGGATTCCAATCATTAATTTTTATATTTTTTGTAATTTGATCAAGATTGTAATTTATTTCTTCTTTATGTTGATCAACAATTAATCTTCTTTTCTCAACACTTTTAAAGTAAGTTTCTTCATCAATAATGTTTTTATAATGATAATTTATTTTTTTATTATCTTGAAGCCAGCCCCCAAATAATAAGTCGCAATACTTTGAATAGCCCGTACTGTAGAGTTCAGCATCACAAATATCATTAATAGTATATTCATAAGGTAAATTTGGCCTTGCCAAACATTTATCTTCTAAGATTAAACAATCTCCAAAATTTTTAATTTTTTTTAATTTTTCATAAGAAGGTTTCAAACCATAAGGCCATACCCAAATTATTAGTAAAGATTCTCCGATTTTATTGTTTTCTACCTGATATTTTAGATATTCAAAATTGATTTCTTTTGTAATAGGGTCTATGTCAAGAAGAACAACATCCTCAATATTCTCAAAAGCCCAATCAACTAAATTTTCGCAGCAATTATCTGCAAGAATTATTTTCTTTATAGATTTTTCTTTTACCCAAAAATCCAATACCTGAATCGCTCGTGAACCAACTAAAATTGACACTTTTATTATTTATTGATAAAAATCAAATTATTATTATAAGGCATATTAATGATTTGGTTTAAACAATAAAAAAATTGAGTAATTAATACTTTTTAAAATAATTAAAAACAAGAAATTAGGACAAATATTAAAAGTTACTTTTGGTTTAATTCAAAATCAGAATTAATTTGAAAATCAAAAATTTTTGAATGTTTTTAACATGACTTTTGCTAAGGGGAAGCAATCTTTTTGATTTCAATGAATATATAAATTTTAACAGTAATCAAATCAATAAATACTTTATAATTAAAAATACAAAATTTGAAAGAGGACTTGAAAGTGATAGAATAAAAGAAAAACTTTGTGAAAGGGATATTTAATAAAGATAAAATATTCACATTTATTTTTTTAAACTTATTATTTATAATTTATTATTTAATAAATTATAATAATGGTGTTTGGGTTGAAATAGCTGATCCTATTTATTATATTAACAATGCAAAGTTTATAAGCGAAAATTTCCCTATATTTGATCGATTAGCAAAAATTCCAATTATTATTCAACTTATAAATGCTCCTCACTTTCTCTATTACTTATTATTATCATACAGTATAGATATATTTAAATTTCCTATATTTACCCTGAACTATATTCTATTTATAAGTTCATTATTGCAATTATATTTATTAATTAACTTCTACAATGTTAAAAATAAAAATATAAATTTAATATTAATTGTTTTTTGTTCTGGCTTGGTTTTTTGGGGTAGCATCCCCCTCAAAGAATCTCTTCTAGCAAATCTTTATTTACTTCTGTATAGATTTATTTTTATGCATAAAAATAAAAACTTATATAAATTACT
>CACGNA010000002.1 GCA_902574425.1 uncultured Prochlorococcus sp.
TCCTCCAAATAAACTTGTCAGCGCTAAAATTTTTAAAGTGCCTAGTACTTCTTCTTCGCCTGCAATACCTAATGAAAAATTCCCATTAATAACGTAATCAATTCCTTCTAGAAGAAAATTCGAAATTGGAATGATTACTAAGAGTGCAACAATAAACGAAGTGATATAAATAAGTTTTACTTCGGTGACTGCTTTTTTAAATTCTTTAATCAGTATTTTCAAAAATTAATTAAATCCTACTTTTACTCTAATCTGAATTAAATCTACATGATGAAAGTTGATTCTTAATAGTTTGATGATCTAACTCTTTCCCAATTAATACTATCTTGTTGGATTTTTCTTTCTTCCATTCTTCATCATCTAGAGAAAACCGTTTCCCAGATAGGTGAAAAATGTGTTTTCTTTCACTTTCCATAAACCATAATATTCCTTTTGCTCTAAATACATTTTGTGATATTTGATTATCTAAGAAATATTGAAACTTCCTTAAGGAAAATGGTTCATATGTCTCATAAGAAACTGAGGTGAAACCCTCGATATTATTGACCAAATCGTGAGAATGAGAAGAGTGTTCGTGAGAATGAGAAGAGTGTTCGTGAGAATGAGAAGAGTGATCGTTTGAATTGTCTTCTATATTTTTTTTATCATTCTCGAATTGAAAAGTATCTGTCTCAAATAGACCTACGCTCATTATTGTTTGTAATCCAACTTCACTATTGGTTGATCTCAAGATCCTTGGTTCTTTTTTTATTTTATTTATAAACTTTTCTACTTTCTTTAATTGTTCTTCATTCACTAAATCACATTTATTAAGAAGGAGGATATCTCCGTATAAAATTTGAGAGTAGGCGACAGTTGTGTTATTAATTTCAAAATCAAAATTTTCTCCATCAATAACAGTGATTATTGAGTCTAATCTTACTTTTTCTCTAAGATCACCAGCCGCAAAAGTCATAGCTACTGGTAACGGATCTGCTAGCCCAGTTGTCTCAACAATTAAATAGTCTATTTTTTCAGATCTGTCTAAAACTTTGGATACTGTATTTAATAATTCGCCATTGATAGAGCAACATATACAGCCATTATTTAATTCGATCATATCTTCTGAGCCTTCTATTATTAGGTCATTATCTATTCCGATCTCTCCAAATTCATTAACTAGAACAGCTGTTCTAATGCCAACTTGATTTTTTAAAATATGATTTAGAAGTGTTGTTTTGCCAGAACCTAAAAATCCACTAATAATCGTAACTGGTAATAACTTTTTAGACATTTTGACGAAATTCCTTCAAGTGAATAATAAATTTAGATTTGTAATTTTATTGACCGAAAATTTTATTAATTTCTGAAGCTAATGTTTGATCCAGATTTGTAATACCTCCCAAATCATGAGTATTTAATCTAATTATTACTTTTGAATAAACATTTTCCCAGTTAGGATGATGGTTGTATTTCTCACAGATTAAAGCAATTTTAGTCATAAAAGAGAAGGCTTCAATAAAATTAGCGAAGTTAAATTCTCTTTGGATTTGTTCAGACTTAATTTCCCAGCCAGGTATTTTGAAAACTAATTCCTTCAATTCTCCATCTTGTAAAAGGTAAGGTTCCATAAATAACTAATCTGACTTTATTACATTATAAATATTTTGCTTTTTCTCACCAATTATATGTATATTTATAATTCTTTTTTTTTGATCAAATCTATGTTCCCATAAATAAACTGCTTGCCATGTGCCAAGCATAATTTTTCCCTCCTGAAAACTCAAAGATAAACAAGTGTTAGATAATGATGTTTTAATATGTGCTGGCATATCGTCAGCTCCTTCTTGATAATGTTTATAGGAAATCTCCTCTCTATTTTTTGATAAGGTTAGGTAGGAATCATAAGGAACTATAGATTGCATATATTTTTTTAAGTCTCTTAGTACATTCGGATCTGCATTCTCATTAATAGTTAAGCTGCAACTGGTATGAAGTAAAGTTAAATTGAAAATTCCAGAATTAAAATTATGTTTTTTAATAAATAAATTTAAATCATTTGTGATGTCAATAAAACCCTCTCCATGGGTTAAAATTTCTAATTTTGAAAATATTTGTTCCATATAAGTCAAAACTCAATTAATAAATATTCTATTATGGATAAAGAATGTATGTTTTTCTGCAGACATTAAAAAATTTTATCTTAAAATAGACCTAATTAAATTCTAAATTTTTGGCTGAAATTCAATGGAATAAGCTTGGGGCTTATCTTAAAGAAACTCAAATATTAGGTTCTATCCAAAATACACTTTATTGGGATCAGAATACTGGAATGCCAAAGAAAGGGGCTTCTTGGAGATCTGAACAACTTACCTACATTGCAAAAGTATTACATAAAAGAAATTCTTCTGAAGAATTTTCAAATTTAATACAATCTGCTAATAATGAATTATTAGATACGGAACAAAATTCTGATAATCAACTTTTTATTAAAGATAAAGAAAGAAATATTAATCTTTTAATTAAGGAATTTAATAAAGAAAAAAATTTAGATCCTAAATTAGTTGAGTCTTTAGCAAAGGCAAAATCTAAAGGCTATGAAAGTTGGCAAGAAGCTAAGAAAAAATCAAATTTTAAAATTTTTCTTCCATTTTTTGAAGAGTTAGTCAAATTGCGTATTGAAGAGACAAAACAAATATCTGATCAATATTCACCATGGGAGACACTAGCCCAACCCTTTGAGCCTGAATTGACTTTGAAGTGGTTGAAAAAAATGTTCCAACCATTGAAAGAAACTATCCCAGATTTGATTAGAGGAATTAACCAGTCCAAAAAAAAACATTGGGATTTAAGTCCAGAATTTCAACAAAAATTATGTTCTGAATTACTTGATGATTTTGGGAGAGATAAAGATCTCGTGATTGTTAGTAAATCTCCCCATCCTTTTTCTATTACATTAGGACCTGATGATTATAGGATGACGACAAGAATTGTTGAAGGTGAACCATTATCAAGTTTTTTGGCAACTGCGCATGAATGGGGGCATTCAATTTATGAGCAGGGTCTGCCATCTCAAAGTCATCAATGGTTTGCTTGGCCTTTAGGTCAAGCAACTTCTATGGGGATTCATGAAAGTCAATCTTTATTTTGGGAAAATAGAATAGTTAAATGCAAATCTTTTGCAAAAAGATTTTTTAAGAAATTTGTTTCAGCTGGATGTTCGCTAAATAATTACTTAGAACTCTGGAAATCCATTAATCATATGAAAGTAGGATTAAATAGGGTTGAGGCAGATGAATTGACCTATGGTTTACACATTTTAATAAGAACCGAACTTGAAATAGATTTAATTGAAGGAGGGTTACCTGCTGAAGATATCCCAGCAGAATGGAATAAAAGATATGATGAACTCCTAGGTATAAAACCATCTAATGATTCAGAAGGTTGTCTACAAGATGTTCATTGGAGTGAAGGCGCGTTTGGATATTTCCCCTCATATTTGTTAGGACATCTTATAAGTGCTCAAATATCTAGTCAAATGGAAAGAGACATTGGTTTGATTGATAATTTAATTGAAAATGGTGAATATCAAAAAATCATCTTATGGTTAAAAAATAATATTCATAAATATGGCAGATCAGTTAATTCTATGGAGTTGGTAAGAACTGTAACTAATGAAGAACTATCCCCAGACTATTTTATTAATCATTTAAAGTCTAAAGTACGTGATTTCTGCTGAAACATTACTTTTAAAGAATTTGGTTGAGTGTGAGGATGTAAGATAAACAAAAATAATTTCTTGATGGCAAATCTTAATCAATCCCCAAGTAGGGTTACACCAAATTTATTGCATATACTTAATGCTTTCACTGATAGCTCAAATTCAATAGTTAATACTATTGTTGAATTGAATTCTAATACGATAAATAAATATGAATTAATTACAGAAACGGGTCATCTTAAACTTGATAGGGTGGGTTATTCCTCACTTGCTTACCCCTTTGCTTACGGATGTATTCCGAGGACTTGGGATGAAGATGGAGATCCACTTGATATAGAAATTGTTGGAGTAACTGAGCCATTGATACCTGGATCTATTGTTGAGGCTAGGATTATTGGGGTGATGAAATTTGATGATGGTGGAGAGGTTGATGATAAAGTAATAGCAGTTCTTGCAGATGATAAAAGAATGGATCACATCTCAAGTTTTGAAGACCTTGGAGAGCATTGGCTAAAAGAAACAACGTATTATTGGGAACACTATAAAGATCTAAAAAAACCAGGAACATGTAATGTTAATGGTTTTTTTGGTATAGAAGAAGCTGTTAAAGTGATTAAAGATTGTGAAAATAGATATAAAAAAGAAATTGATCCTAAATTAGTAAATTAACTAATTTTAGTTTTCTCTAAATTGTTCAAATATTTCGCTTAGTATTTTGTCGGCACCTTGGAGCTTTAGTTTTTTAGCTAGTTCTTTGCCTACTTCTTCAGGATCATTAATATGGCCAATATATTGGTCTTTTATAAGCCTTTCTCCATCTAGAGAGGCAACCATACCAGTAAGGCAAAGTTGTTCATCTTGGATTTTACTATTAACACCTATAGGAACTTGGCATCCCCCTTCAAGTTCTCTTAAAAAAGCCCTTTCTGCAAGACATCTTTGACTAGTTGGTTTATCTTCCAAAACATTTATAATTTCTAAAACCTTTTCATCATTAGATTTACATTCAATGCCTAGTGCTCCTTGACCAACAGCATGAAGGGAAATTTCTTTTGGAATAATCTGGTGAATTCTTGCTTCAAATCCCAACCTCTTTAACCCAGCCGCAGCAAGAATTATGCAATCAAATTCTCCTGAATCCAACTTTTCTATTCTTGTGATAACATTCCCTCTGATATCTTTGAAAATAAGATGTGGATACTTATTTCTTAATTGTGCAAGCCTTCTAAGGGAGCTTGTGCCCACAATCGAACCTTCAGGTAAGGTTTCTAATTTATAACAATCATTTTTTTTGCTTACTACTAAAGCATCTGCAGGGTCCTCCCTTTTTGTTATACATCCTAATTGAAGTCCGCTAGGTAAATTGGTTGGTAAATCTTTTAGAGAATGTACTGCTATATCTGCATGACCTACGAGCATTTGTGCTTCAAGTTCTTTTGTGAATAAGCCTTTGTCCCCTATTTTTGCTAGGGCTACATCAAGAATTTTGTCACCTTGAGTTGCCATGGCCTCTATAGATACATCTAAATTGGGAATATTTTTTTCTAGTTGATCTTTAACCCATAAAGTTTGAACCATGGCTAGTTTACTTCTTCTACTAGCTATTTTCAGTTTAAAATTAGTCATTAAATATTATTTTGAGTTTGGATTAAAATTAAGTCGAATTTATTTTAAGCTATTCCTTTGCAACTTTCCAAAGCTGAAAATTATATTTAACTTTTTTTATTTTATATATTCTTTTAAAACCCCATTTCTATTTGGATGCCTTAGCTTTCTGAGGGCTTTTGCTTCGATTTGTCTAATTCTTTCTCTTGTTACATCAAAAATCTGTCCAATTTCTTCAAGAGTTTTCATCCTTCCATCATCAATTCCATATCTCAACCTAAGAACATCTCTTTCCCTTGGACTTAGAGTTGCTAGGACTCCTTCTAGATCTTCTCTTAATAAAGTTTTAGAAACATCTTGCTCTGGATTTTCTATGTCAGCCTCTATAAAGTCTCCAAGTCTTGAATCTTCTTCTTTACCTATTGGAGTTTCTAAAGAAATAGGAAGCTGAGCACTTTTAGCTATAAATCTTAATTTCTCAATTGTCATTTCCATACTTTCAGCTATTTCTTCTTCACTTGGTTTCCTTCCGAATTCTTGGCTAAGAACTTTTGTAGTTTTTTTGATTCTGGATATCGTCTCGTATAAATGAACTGGCAATCTAATAGTTCTACTTTGGTCAGCGATTGCTCTAGTAATAGCTTGGCGAATCCACCAAGTAGCATAAGTTGAGAATTTGTACCCTTTTTCATGATCAAATTTCTCGGCTGCCCTAATAAGACCCAAACTTCCTTCTTGTATTAAGTCTTGAAATGATAAACCTCTATTCATATATTTTTTAGCAATGGAAACAACTAATCTTAAATTTGATTGAACCATTTTTTCTTTAGCTCTTCTTCCTAAAAGAAGTCTTCTTCTGAATTTTGGAAGAGGCATATCTATTAATTCGGCCCATTCTCTAACAGATGGGAAATGGCCTTTCTCTGACTCATATTGAGTTGCTAGTTCTTCTAGTTGAAGTAAATCAGCAATTTTTCTTGCAAGTTCAATCTCTTCATCTGGTCTTAAAAGTCTAATTCTTCCAATTTCTTGGAGGTAAACTCTTATTGAATCTTCAGTGTAAATACCTTTTGGACCAAGTTTTATATTCCCAAGCCCTTTATCTTCTTCCTCAGAATCACTAAACTCATCATTATTATTATTATTTTCTATTTTGCTTTCGTTTAAATCAGAAGATGCCTTTAAATTTTGACTATTTTTATTTCTATCTTCTTCAACTGCTGTTTCTACATTAGTATTAATTTTTTTATTCATCTTTTTTTTAGAACTAGGCTTAGAATTCTTTGATTCTGCTGCGACTGGACACATGATTGACTCCTTTCTATGGTGAATTTAACTAGATAAAATTTTATTTAGGACTGATTTGTACATTTAGTAGTAAAAATTACCCTAATGTGTAAAAGAACTTTCCCCACCAAATCTGAATAAAAAAGTTTTTCTAAATTGTTGAAAAATTTAAATAGTGCTATAGATTACCTAAAGTAAATAGTCTTGGGATTTCTCAGACAGGCAGATCAGTTTTTGAATTTTCACTCAATGATCCAAGCTTCATGTCTCCCTTAAGAGCAGGATACTTACAATGTGCAAAAAACACTTGTGGAATGTTCAACAATCCAATACTAAGAAAAAGTTTTGAAGCCGGCAAGTAATCAGTTATTAAATATCTCTTTTAAATTTGAGGTTTTGCTTGATATAGGCAGTAGTAGTTGTGGCTTTCACTATTTAGATGGAAATAATCTTGGCGTAGAAGTTGGGGATATTGTAATTGTAAAACTTAGAGGGAGATTATTGAATGGTTTAGTGATCTCCAAAGAAAACTTTCCCAAAATTAATAAAGATGAAGCAAATATTAATGGAGTAGGGATTAAAAAATATTTGTTTATTGAAGGTATTTTGCAGAAAAAAATAATTGATGACTGTTGGAGAGAATGGATAGAGTCCCTGGCTACTTTTTATATGGTAAGTAATTTAAAAATGTTTAAAACGGCATTCCCTCCCGGTTGGATTGGTAAATATAAGAAAATTTCTCAAGGTTTAAAAGATCAAATATGGATTGAAACCAAGAAAGAATTAGATATAAAAAAAAATGAATTGACCAATAAAGAATTTTTATTAATAAATACTTTGCCTAAAAAGGGTAATTGGCAAAGTGAATTAATAAAGTTTGGTTTTAATTCCACTCTTATTAACACAATGGTTAGTAAGAATTATTTGATGAAATCTAAAAGAAAAAAAACAATAAATCCTAAATTAAATTTCTTTTTTAATGATCATATTTCAATAAAAAAACCAAATCTTACAAATGAGCAAAAAGTTGTATGTCAAGAATTTCGAGCAATGAAACCTGGAGATGTATTACTGCTATGGGGTGAAACAGGTTCAGGCAAAACAGAAGTTTATATGAGAATGTCTGAAGATCAATTGCTTAATAAAAAAAGTTGTTTGATACTTGCCCCAGAAATTGGCCTGATTCCTCAACTTATTGACAGATTTAGTAGCCGATTTAATAATGTTGTTTATGAATATCATAGTAACTGCTCTTCTAGTCATAGAACTTTAGTTTGGAAAAAAGTTATCAATACGAATGAACCACTAATAGTAATAGGAACAAGGTCTGCAGTATTTCTTCCAATTAAAAATCTAGGATTAATAATTATGGATGAAGAACATGATGTTTCATATAAACAAGATAGCCCCATGCCTTGTTATGACGCAAGAGAGGTTGCTATTGAAATAGTACAAAGGAGTTCTGCAAAGCTAATTTTTGGAAGCGCAACCCCATCAATGCAGACTTGGAAAAAATGTATTTATGAAAAAAATTTTAAATTGGTACGAATGATTCAAAGGATATCTAGGAATGAGGTGCCTGAAATAAGAATTATTGATATGCGGGATGAATTTAAGAAAGGAAATATGAAAATTTTATCCAGTGAATTATTAGAATTACTTCCCAAACTACGCTTAAAGAATGAACAAGCAATAATTTTGATCCCTAGAAGGGGACATAGTGGTTTTTTAAGTTGCAGAAATTGTGGATATTTAATAAATTGTCCAAACTGTGACGTCCCTTTATCAGTACATCTTGGTTCGCAAGGGAAAAAATGGTTAAGTTGTCATTGGTGCGATCATAAATCGAGACTGATCAATCATTGTCCAAGCTGTAATTCAAATGCCTTCAAGCCTTTTGGAATAGGGACGCAAAGAGTTTTGGAGTTTTTAAATGAAGAGTTCCCTGACTTAAGAGTTCTTCGATTTGATCGCGATACAACATCAAGTAAGGATGGTCATAGAGATATTCTTTCAAAGTTTTCTAACGGTGATGCTGATATTCTTGTGGGAACTCAGATGTTGGCAAAAGGGATCGATATCCCCAATATTACGCTTTCGGTAGTTATCGCGGCAGATGGATTGCTTCATCGTCCAGATATTTCAGCAGAAGAAAAATCACTACAATTATTTTTACAATTAGCTGGTAGAGCAGGCAGAGCTCAAAAAAAAGGACAAGTTATTTTTCAAACATATAAACCGAACCACCCTGTAATTTCATACCTCCAGAAAAGAGATTATGAAAGATTTTTGAATGAAACTTCGAAATTGAGAAAAGATGCTAATTTATTCCCATTCTGTAAGGTCTGCCTACTAAAGTTATCGGGTGAAAATTATGAATTAACAGAATTAATTGCAATTAAAGTGGCAAAATATCTGCTAAGTTTTTGTAAACAAAATAACTGGAAATTAATTGGTCCTGCTCCTAGTTTAATTGCTAAAGTTGGGAAAAAATTTAGATGGCAGATATTAATACATGGTCCTGAAGGCTCAAAGATACCTTTGCCAGATAGATCATTATTATGGAAACTTATTCCAAAAAATGTTTTTTTAACAATTGATCTTAATCCAGCAGAGTTGTAATTACTTTGATGGAAGTTGCGGTAAATCTGTACCTAACTTAAATCTATAGAATCTTAATGAATAAGCCAATATTATTATTATTAAAATAATTGATATTCCAATTAACAATTTGTTCCAGCTCCAGAAATAAAATTCGAGACTATTCATTTGTCCTAAATTTAAATTCCATATTATTAGATTTCTTGTGATTTCTAAATTTGAATTATTTTTATCAGTAAGGGTAGCTTTATTTGGGTGAATAATTTTGAAAATGAGTTCTAAATTATCAACACTTTTAATAGAGTTAAGATCTAAACCCACCCTGTAAAAGTATTTTTTAAAGAATATGTAGTTTTTTTGAGTAGTATCGATTTCTATATTTGTTGACCCTCCCGCTAACTCTCCAGCAGTATTCTGGATGATTTTAAGAATTTGCTTTGTATTCTCTAGATTGAGATTTTTATTTTTCAGAGAAAAAGTTGATTCTTCTTGTGCAATTTCTGCATCTGGGAAAATATCTTTAATTTTTTCTTCAAATATACTCTGCCAAGGAAATTTTTTAATGTATTTACTTTCTATTACTAGATTATTAGTTATTGAATCAAGTTCACTAATATCAAGGGTATTCTCAACTTTAACGCAGCCACTTAAGAGTGGAATTAAAAATAATAGTATTAAAAAAATGATCAGTGAAAAGCCCTTCTGAAAGGATTTTGTTTCACCAGTTGGAGTATCAGTAACATTAATAAATTTCTTTTTCTTCACTACTTCTCTTTGTTTTCGTAGTGAGTTAAGAGATTTTTTATTTAGTGATGGATCACTTTCAAATTCAACGTTCCAATTTTCTGGTTTTTTAATGTCAGGAGAATCTATAACTTCCATCAAATATTTTGCATTTTCTCTTGTCTTATTATCGTAAGATTTTAGAAGTTCTTTGCAAAATCTTTTTGCCTCTTCCTTTTTATTGATACCACAAAGAGCAGTAATTAAAATTGTTCTTAGATTTACTCCCGCTTTACTTGATAAAGGAAATGATTCGATTATTGGTAAAAGAAATTCAATGCAATATTCATAATCACCTTTAGCTAAAGCAAGTTCAACTGTTTCTAAAACTTTCTCATAAGTTTTCATAAGTCAGGCAACTATCATTGTACCAATTCCAGAATTTGTAAAAATCTCAAGAAGTAATGAATGTTCAATTCTTCCATCAATTATGTGAGCTGCCTTGACTCCTTGAGCTAAAGATCTTATACAGCATTCCGTCTTTGGAATCATACCTTCAGTGACAATTTCTTTATCAATAAAATCTCTTGCCTCTTTAAGATTCATTTTTTCAACAAGACTATATTTATTATCTTTTTCTTTTAAAATACCTTGAGTGTCAGTAAGAAGTATAAGTTTTTCTGCATTTATTGCAGCAGCAATTTCCCCAGCGACAAAATCTGCATTAATATTATGAGAAATACCCTCCATAGTTGATCCAATACTAGAGATAATAGGGATATATCCTCTAGAAATAAGAGGATCTAATATTTCAGGATTGATTTTTGTGACCTCTCCTACTAAACCATGGCTCCCATCCCCTAATTCCCTGGATTGAATTAAGTTCCCATCAAGACCCGATATCCCCACAGCTAGGGCTCCAGTTTTATTAATGCCTCTTACAATTTGTTTGTTGACCCTTCCCATTAGAACCATCTCGACAATATCCATTGTTTTTTGATCGGTAATTCTTAACCCATTATCAAATTTAGGAGATATTTCTAATTTCTTTAACCAACTATTAATTTCGGGCCCTCCTCCATGAATTACTATCGGACACACCCCCACGCTTGATAATAGAGCTATATCTCTAAAAAAGGCCTGTTTTAAATCATCCTCCTCCATAACAGAACCACCATACTTGATAACAATTTTTCTACCTGAGAAACGTTGTATATATGGAAGTGCTTCGCTTAATATTGATACTCTTTGAGAATCATTCATTATTAAAAAACAATAAAACTTTATTGAATTAAGAAATTAAGTTTTTACAAATATATCCCTATATTTAATAAAATAGAATAAAATCAAATTCTTTTTTATTATCGTCGATAATAAATTCTGATTCAAGACCCTTTACGAAAAACCTGTTTAATCTTTCTTGTTTCTCAATCCATTTTTCTAGAGGAACAGCATTTAATTCAAAACGCATTCTGAGACCATTTTTATCTTCCTTTGTGATTTCTTCAATTTCTTTGAGTTGTGGAGGATTATCCTCGTTCCACAAATTTAAAGCTTCTAATGATGATTCAAGATGAGCTTTTGTACCATACCTCCATCTTGTGACATCTTTAACTAGTGCCGTCAATTCTTTTGGTCTATTAAATCTATTTATCGCAAAATTTGTCTTGTCAAACAATTCTGCTGGAGGTATTTCTGAAGTCTTTAAACCTAATCCAATTAGCAAAATAGGTACTCCATAAAAAAAAGTAGGTACGCTTAAGTTTACTGAGTCTGTAAAATAAGCAGTCATCCCAACAAAAGCTAATATACCTCCAGTGGTTACGATTAAGTTTCCAGGTGATAAGTATTTCTTCATTTTGATCTAGTAGAATATTTTTTTAATATGCTAATGAGTATTATGCAAGATCCTAATACTTTAAATCAAGGCGATTTAATTCTAAAACTTGATAAAGATAGAGCGTGGCTCTTAGAGAATCTTGATAAGGGTAAATGGCCTGAAATTAGAAGCAAAATTGCTGATCTTGAAAGGAAAATTAGCAAATTAATTATAAGTGTTCAAGAAAATAATGTTGATATTTGATTTAAAAAGGTATTTCGTCAACTTCGGGAACTAAAGGTGAACTATCCCAACTTGATTTTTTGGTAGTTTCTTTATTTTCAAATGATTCATTATTTTCTTTTTGATCAGATTTAATGACTTCAACTGGCGATATTTGATGAATCTTTGAAGCTGTTAGTTCTGGTTGCTTTTCTTTTGTTCCGTCTTTTCTAGTGACAGAATTCATCTTTAGACGTCCCTCAATAACAATATTTTGCCCTTCCTTTAGTTCATCTACCATTTCTTGGGCAATATTTCCCCATCCTATGATCTTGAGATCTCTGGTTGGATCTTCACTACGTAATCCTTTAAAATTAACAATCATTTCAGCAATTGGAGTTTGGCTTTCTTTGGTATACCTCATTTGGGGAGCGCTATTAATTACCGCCTGAATTAAACAATGATTCATTACTTACTATTTAATTAAAGACATACTGATGCAGAATCAAGAAAATTGCTATAAAAATGTTTGGATCCTATCAGGAACTTCGGATGGACCTGTAATAGCTAATAGGCTTCTTGAACTTAATTATTCAGTCTTTGCAAGTGTTTTAACTTATAAAGCAGGGCAAGCTTATATTGAAAATCCAAAGTTACATATCATTACGGGTAAATTAAATAATAAAGATCAAATAATTAATTTCATAAATAAAAATAAAATCACATGCGTTGTCGATGCTACTCATCCGTTTGCCGTAATAATTTCTAAAAATCTTAATAATGCATGTAAAGAGATTAAAGTACCTCTCTTACTATTTGAGAGGAAATCTCTAATAAAAAACACTAATAATTTTTTTTATATTGATGATTTAAAGGATATAAATAACGTTGATATAGAAAATAAGAATATTCTTCTGGCAATAGGATCAAGATTCCTTAACGATACAGCTAAATATTATATGAATTGTAGAGCAAATGTATTTACAAGGGTACTTCCAACTTATGAGAGTATAACTAAAGCTTTTGGGTCATGTATTAAAAATACAAACATAGCGATACTTGAACCGAGTAAAAATAATAAAAACATTTTAGAAAAAAAACTTTGTGATTTTTGGGAGATAGATTATGTTCTATGCAGAGAATCTGGAAGTTATTCTCAGAAAAACTGGGAGAGTATAGTTTCTGGAAGTAAAATGAAGTTATTTTTGGTTAATAGGCCGAAAGTTAAAAATGATTATTCTTACTCTTTTGATCAATATCACAAATTGATAAATCACATAATTAAAAAATATTGATGTTTAATTCATTATGGAATTATTAGTTATTATCACAACTGAATCAAGTAACGCAAATGCTTTGCGAATGGCTAAATTACTAATACAAAATAAACTTGCAGCTTGTGTTTCGATAAAGCCAATTTTTTCAATTTATAAGTGGGATGATGATATTGAAGAAACTAAAGAGTTTGAAATCACAATAAAAAGTAAACTAGAATTTAAAGATTATTTAATTGAATTCTTAAATAAAAATTCCACATATGATGTCCCTCAAATTATTTACAAAAAATACCATGCTGAGATGAAATATTATGATTGGTTGAATAAGACTATTTGATTAAATTTATTTTATTAACTCTTTAAGATCGATATCTGATCTAGATCCTAATTGCGTAATTATTTGTCCCGCACAAATTGAAGCTATCTCTCCGCATTTTTTGAGGGAACAATTGTTTATTAATCCATGGATAAATCCTCCCGCATAGATATCTCCCGCTCCTGTAGTATCAATAATCTTGCCTTTTGTTATTGACTCAATTATTTCAACATTATTTTTGTTAACTATGAGAGAACCATTGCTTCCAAGGGTTACTACGGCTAATTCACATAAGGAAGATAGGTCATCTTGGCAGCTTGCAAATTTATCATTTTTAAATAGACTTAACACCTCGGATTCATTACAAAAAACAATATCTACATATTCATCAATTAATTCCAAAAAACTCTCACGATGTCTATCTACACAAAATGAATCGGACAATGAAAGGATTATTTTTGTATTAGATTGTTTTGCAATTTGGGCGGCTTTAATAAAAGCTTTTTTAGCTAATTCGCTGTCCCATAAATAGCCTTCTAAATATAAGTATTTACTCTCCTTAATTATAGTAAAGTCAATGTCTTCTGGTTCAAACTCTATAGATGCTCCTAGGTAAGTGCACATAGTTCTTTGTGCATCAGGTGTAATCAAAATAATTGAATGAGCTGTGGAAGCACCTTCAATAGTTGGTGGAGTATTAAATATAGTTTTACTTTGTTTAATATCTTCAGAAAAGAAATTACCAAATTGATCATTTTTCACCCTTCCAATAAACTGAACATGATTACCTAATTCTGCTAAACAAACAACGGTATTTGCTGAGGATCCCCCTGATATTTGTTTGATCACTTTGCAATTTTCTAACAATCTCTGAGATTCATCAGAATTAATTAGATTCATTGATCCTTTATCCAGATTATTTATCTTAAGAAACTCATCTTCAATATTTACAATAATATCTACTATTGCGTTGCCCAGACCAATGAGGTCAAATATTTTATTTTGATCAAAATGTCTAAAGGATTCACTCATTAAATTTCTATGAAAATTACCTTAAAAGTGCCCTTTTAGGTCCATGAATTGGGTCTTCAATTACTATGGTTTGATCTCTATTCGCTCCTAATGAGACAATAGCAATTGGAACCTCCATTAATTCAGCTAAAAACCTGAGATAGTTCATGGCATTTTGAGGGAGATCAGATAGCTTTCTGCAGTTTGCAGTTGAACATTGCCAACCTTTTAATTTCTTGAAGATTGGCTTGCATTTTTTTAAGTCATCTGAATTTGTAGGAAAGTAGTCTATTTCCTCTCCATCCAGATCATATGCAATGCAAACTTGAATCTCATCTAATTCATCTAATACATCTAGTTTTGTAACTGCTAAACAATCAAGACCATTTACAGATACAGCATATTTACCAATAACTCCATCAAACCATCCACATCTCCTTCTCCTCCCAGTAGTGGTTCCAAATTCACTGCCTCTATCACAGAGTTGATCATTAATACTCCCCTGTAATTCCGTTGGAAATGGACCCTCACCTACTCTTGTGGTGTATGCTTTTGCGACTCCTATAACTCTATCAATTAACGTGGGGCCAACTCCAGCTCCAATGCATGCTCCACCTGATATAGGGTTTGATGATGTGACAAAAGGATACGTCCCATGATCTAAGTCAAGCAGAGTGCCTTGAGCACCTTCAAAAAGAATATTCTTCTTGTTTTTTGAGGCTGCATGGATAGTTCTAGTACAGTCAACTACATGCTTTGATAATCTTTCTCCATAGTCAAGATATTCTTCAACTATGTCTTCCACTTTGAGTGGTTCAATACCATAGATTTTCTCTAATAGACCATTTTTTTCTCTTAATGGAATTTCGATTACATCTCTTAACCTTTCCTTGTTTAGTAAATCTCTTACTCTGATCCCATTCCTTTGAGACTTATCAGCATAAGTTGGACCAATCCCCCGACCTGTTGTTCCTATCTTATTTGAACCTCTATCAGCTTCCATAACTTCATCTAATATTCGGTGGTATGGCATTGTTACATGTGATGTTGATGAAATTTTTAATCCTGATATATCAATTCCATTATCAATTAACATATCAATTTCTTTTAGCAAGATTTTTGGATCTACAACTGTTCCTGAACCTATTAAACAAGTGGTATTTTTATAAAGTATCCCTGAAGGAATTAAATGTAATTTTAGGACTTTATCATCTACAACTATAGTATGTCCTGCATTTACTCCCCCTTGGTAGCGTACGACTACATCGGCCGAGCGACTTAGTAAATCGGTTATTTTACCTTTTCCTTCGTCACCCCATTGGGCTCCGATTACAACAACATTGGCCAATTTTAGAAGATCATTATTTTTGTGCGAATATTTAATATATTCAAAAATCTTGGTTTACTTTTAAAAAGTAAATGAATTGTATCAACTTTCTCTGAGAGCCATTTTTTCAGCAAGAGAAAATTCTTTGGTTAAACGCTCTTTAAGTTTATCCGGTAAAGGTCTACTTGCAAAGTTTTTGTAATGGCCTGCCATAGCATTTAATGCTGTTTGCATAGTGGTAAATGACTGAGTTTTGTTAACCATCCCTCTATTTCTATATCTTGAAATATAGTCAGTTATAAGGTTGAGAGCTTCACTTCTTACTTCATCTTTATTTGGAGAATCTTTTGGAGTATCAACAGCTGTTTGTAATGTTTTAACAACTGAAATTGTATCTTTTGTGTAGTCACCTGTCATTGAGGTTTTTGCAGCTATAGAAGGGGAATTAAATAATGTAAAAACAACAATCAAAGAAAGTGAAAAAGATATAACTTTGGTAAGATTTTTAAAAAATAATTCTGATGTCCATCTCAATAACATAAGTCAGCTCCAAAATAATTTAACCTTAAGAATTTTTATTGTACATTATTTCTGATTCGGAAATAAATTTTTCCAACAATTTATCCACACTAATTTTAAATTTAGTATTATTTGTTCTGCATATAAGTTCTACTTCGTTGTTAATAGAATCTCTACCAATAATTATCTGAAAAGGAATACCAATTAATTCTGCATCTTTAAATTTCACACCTGCTCTATCGTCCCTATCATCAAGAAGGACGTCAATTTTATTAATTGTGAAATTGTTATATATTTGCTCAGTAAGGTTTCTCTGAAATGTTTCTTTTAGGTTCGTTGGAATAATAATAACTTCGAAAGGAGAAATCTGGATTGGCCAACAAATTCCCTTTTGATCATGATTCTGTTCTATTGCAGCTTGGGCTATTCTTGTTACTCCAATTCCATAACAACCCATCCATAAATTTTTTAACTGACCATCCTTATCAGAAAACTTAGCATTTAATTTCTCGCTGTATTTTTGACCTAGTTGGAAAATATGTCCAATCTCTATACCTTTTTTTTCTTTAAGTACTTCATTATCATCAATTTTTATTTTATCTCCTTTTTTAGCATTTCTGATATCCTCAATTAGATAATCTTTTGAAGCAAAAGAAAATTCCTGAAAAACTTTGTGAAAATTAACTTTATTCCCACCACTAATAAACTTTGATAGACTACTTGCGGAATGATCAATTATTTTAGTCCATGTTTTATCCCAATTAGAACTCGCTTTAATAGTTTCATTATCTAAGTCTGGCCCAATAAAACCTAAAGGAAAATTAACTAGGTTTTTTTCGATAATGTTTTTGTCTTCAATTTTCTGAAGATTAAGAAGGTTGGAACTATGAAGTTTATTTATTAAGTTAAAAAGCTTTACTTCATTAATATGTTGATCCCCTCTTATGCATGCAAGAACTGGAACCTCCAATTTACCTTCGAACTTTGCAAGGAATACTACGACTTTAATAATCTGACTAGGGTCTAGATTATTATTTTTACAAACTTCGAGGATTGTTTTTTGTTGAGGTGTTTCTATCCACCCTGAAATATCATCTCCTAATGGAATAGGTTTAGATGGTATAGAAATAGCTTTTTCAATATTAGCAGCATAAGAACCGCTCTGAGTAAACAAGATGGAATCTTCCCCGGAATCTGCAGTGACCATATATTCTTTGGAGGAGGCACCGCCAATGGCCCCACTATCTGCTTCAACCCCTACTGTCTGGAGTCCACAAGATTTAAAAATATTTTCATAAGCATTGCCCACCTTTTCATAAAATGAAGCTAAATCTTTTCCTGAAGAATGGAAAGAATAACCATCTTTCATTATAAATTCTCTACTTCTCATTAATCCAAACCTTGGCCTTATTTCATCTCTGAATTTTGTCTGAATTTGATAAAAACATTGAGGTAATTGCTTATAGGAGTTAATGATCTCTGATGCAATACTAGTGATCACTTCTTCGTGGGTCGGAGCCAAACCAAATTCTTTACCTTGTCTATCTTTGAGATTAAACATTATCCCCTCCCCTGCAGTGTATCCTTCCCACCTTTCACTCTTTTTCCATAAATCTGCAGGATGAAGTTGGGGTAAGAGTAATTTAGTGCAACCAATACAATTAAGTTCTTTTTCTATTATTGCGGATATTTTTTCAATAACTCTAAGCATTATTGGCATGTATGCATAAATACCACTGTTAACTCTACGAATGTAACCAGCTTTTAAAAGTAATTGATGTGAAATAATCTCAGCTTCAGAAGGTGTGTCACGAAGTGTCCCCAGAGGAAATGAGGTGGTCACGCGCATACAAAAAAATCCTTAATAATAATTAATTTTATCAATTAAGATGAAAAAAAAATTTAAAGTGTCTTGAGTCCCTCAACGCGGCTAGTCTAGAAATATTCTTTCTGCTAGCTTCTTCAGTAATGAAGTTTAAACTTTTAACAAAGTTCATTATTCCTAAAACATTTTCTTACAGTTATGGAAAATATAGATTCCAATATCTCTAGCGAAGAGGAATTAGTAGGTATTGATGAAGTGCAAAAATTCCTAAATAGATCAAGAGCTTCTGTTTATAGGTATACAAATACTGATTTAAGAAATCTAAACCCTAGCTTTAATCCAAGAAAATTAAATCCCGAATTTAGAACTGATCAAAAGGAACCTTTAAAATTTCATCCTAATGAAGTAGCAAGATTTGCAAAAGATATCTTAAGAATTAAAGAAGTTACTGTGGAGGTATTTAATACACCTTCCTCAGCGGCTCAAAACATACTGGGACAAATATTAGACGAATTAAAATCTATTAGGTCGTTACTTAATAAAGAATAATTAAAAAGTTACTAAGGAATATTTTGATTTATTGACATTTAGTAATGTAGGATAATGATGTTCAATTATCTCCTTAACCTTTGCCAATTAAGAGTTCTTGAGTTATACGAAATCAAAGCACTTTAGAAAAAGTCAATTAAGCGAAGAATCTTCACTTATTTCTGCTAAAAGTGATTTCGAAAGGGATGATGATGACCCCTTAAGTATAAGGAGTTTATCAATAACATCTTTAGGTATTATTTTTGCCTTATTGACATTTTTATTACCTTCAATCAGCATTTTAATTGGAAGACCTTTATCTCAAGGGAAAGAGGTAATTTTTAATCACGATTTTAAAAAAGATGGATCTTAGTTCGATACCTCCATCTCCAATGAAGGGAATAGTAAATATAGTTGTTGAAATACCTGCAGGCAGTAGGAATAAATATGAATATTGTTCTGAAGCCGGAATAATGGCATTAGATAGAGTTTTGCATTCTTCAGTTAGGTATCCTTTTGATTATGGTTTTATCCCGAATACCCTTGCTGATGATGGAGCCCCTCTTGATGCCATGGTGATAATGGATGAGCCTACTTTTGCTGGTTGTCTAATAAAAGCTAGACCTATTGGTGTTTTGGACATGCATGATTGTGGTGCCTATGACGGAAAACTTTTATGTGTGCCGATGGCTAATCCTAGACAGGCCAACATAGTAAGTATTAAGCAAATTGCTCCGAATCAGCTTGAGGATGTTGCTGAATTTTTTAGAACTAGTAAAGGACTTGATGGAAGAACAGTCCAAATTGAAGGTTGGAGGGATTTTGATGTAGTTGATAATTTATTGAAAAATTGCACACCCCTAAAAAAGAAAAACTTTAAAGTGCTTAAGAAATCAACTATTAGTAAAGTAAATTGAAAAAAATAATCTTTTATAGTTATTTAAAATGTTCTACTTGCCGAAAAGCGGCAAAGTGGCTTGATAAAGTAAATTACGAATATAAATTAATTGATATTGTAAAAGAACCTCCATTATCTAAGTATTTAAATCTAGCTTTTGAACAGTACTCTGAAGATAAAAAAAAGATTTTTAATACTAGAGGCAAAGCTTTTAAAACTCTTAATCTTGATATTTATGGTTTATCAAGGGAAGAAATTATTCAACTTCTTTTAAGTGATGGCAAATTAATAAAAAGACCATTTTTGATTTACGAAGGAAAAAAAGTAATATTAGGTTTTAATGAAATTGAATATGCCAAACAATTTATAAAAGGTTAAAAAATCAAAACTTTATTAATTTTATGCATGCTTCTATTAAAAGTTTTTTTAAAGAATGGGGTCTACTAATTCTATTAACTTTTTTTGTTTCTTCTTGTAGATCATATTTAGCAGAACCTCGTTATATTCCATCCGGTTCTATGCTTCCAGAATTACAAATAAACGATAGGTTAATTATTGAAAAATTCTCTTTGAGGAACTCTTTACCAAAAAGAGGAGATATTGTCGTTTTTAACTCACCTTACTCATTTGATGAAAAATTAATTTCATCAAGATCTAAGCCGCTTCCAAAAAAAAGATATTGTTTTTTTATGAGTTTCCCTCCAATGTCTTTTATTCCTGGTTTGAGGGATCAAGCTTGCGATGCGTATATTAAGAGAGTAGTCGCACTCCCTGGGGAAATTGTGAGTGTAAATAAGAAAGGTGAAGTGATAATAAATAATAAATTAATTCCTGAACCTTATGTCTCTTATAAGTGCTCATTATCCCTTTTATATAAATGTGGCGCATTTGAAAATATAAAAGTTCCCAAAGATCATTTTTTAGTTTTAGGAGATAATAGGTCAAATAGTTGGGATGGAAGATATTGGCCTGGAAGTAAATTTCTTCACAAAAAGGAGATTATTGGGAGAGCTTATTTAAGATTCTGGCCACTTAGTCAAGTTGGCTTTTTTCAATAAATAATGACTTTTCTGATTCTGATTTTATGAAAATAATTTTTTAAAAATCGTTTTAATTTAAAGTGCTCCAGACGCAGTTGAATCAATTATCCCTCCTAGATGTGTTGTGATGTTTAGAGCACTAATCACAGGAGGTTTACTGGGATCATTAAAAAGGTCAATTATAGTTATTCCTCCATTACCTTGTTTTATCATCCAAATATTTGAATAATTAATCCCAAGGATATTGCAAATGAGTGTCTTATTGACTGCATCATGCGCAACTAGAAGGCTTAGATCATTATCTTTTTGAGATAAACAAATTTTGTCGAAAGCTTCTATTGACCTTTCTGATACATCTTTTATAGATTCGCCTTCAGGCATTATTACTTCTTGAGGATTGTCATGCCAAGTTTTTAGTAAAACAGGCCACTTTTCTCTAATTTCTTCCTCCAGTTTACCCTCCCATAATCCGTGATTAATTTCTAAAAGTGAATCTATTTTTTCTATTTTTAAATCTTTGATATTTTGCAGAATTATTTGTGCGGTCTCGTATGGCCTATTCATTGAACTTGAAAATGCCTTATTGAAAGAAATATTTCTCAAATATTCAGAAGTTTTACTCGCTTGATATTTACCGTTTTCGTTTAAAGGAATATCAATTTGACCCTGGAATCTACCTTCTTTGTTCCAATTTGTTTCACCATGCCTTATTAGAAATATTCTTGAATCTCCAATTTGATTAGGAATATTTTTATTAAGATGAGATGTTTGATTTAAACATTCAAGTTGCGTCTTAAAAGAGTTATCTTTCCTTGAAATATTGAGAATTGAGAAAGAAGCATTTTCTAGTCTTATTTTTCTAAACCCTTGGTTAGGTTTGCCCAATAACAAAAGGATTAAACATCTTAGAATCGCATTATGTCCAACTATTAAAATATTTGCATCATCTTTGTCTAAATAAATTCTCATAATATCTTCTACAAAATTATTTGCTTGATCAAATAACTCTTGAATTGGTTTATAAGTTTTATCGTCATTTCTTTTTAAAATTAGATTTTCTGGATCATTTTTCCATATTGGATAAATTTCTGGAAATTTGTTTTTTATTTCATCAATTTTCAGACCAGACCATTCACTAAGTTCTACCTCTAACAAATTATTATCAAAGATAATTTCTTGTTCTTTATTGAAGCTCTTTTTAATAGTTTTTGCAGTCTCTGCAGCTCTGACAAGAGGGGATGAATAGATTTTATCGAAGTTTATTTTTGATAATGCTTTTCCTGCTTTGAGTGCTTGTTCGTATCCTTTATCTGTTAATACTGAATCATCTGTCCTACCTTGAATTAATCCTTTTGCATTGAAACTACTTAGCCCATGTCTAACTAAAACTAATCTTATAGTCATTATATAAATTTGAAAATAATAATAATTTAATCATCTCACGGCGTGATAAAAATAGGTATGTCAATAATAAGAAATTTCAAAGATAACTAACTATAATTTCTGACTTTATAATGAATTATGATCTTTAAAAATATTTCTAAGACAAAACTTTCATTAGCTTTAATTTCTCTGGCCATAACTTTCTTGGTATGGCAGCAAGGCTTAAGAGATAGTTTGAGTAGACCATCTGTTTCATTCGATATAAGTCAAAAAGAACAGGAAATTGCTGAATTAGCTGTTCAATCAATACCAACAAATCTTAAAAAATTTTTTATCACAAATGATCCTGTTGATCAAATAAATAAGGCACTCTCTCAGGTCTCATTTAATGAACTAACAGAAAGAAATAAATTAATTTGGATAATTTCTTCAGAATCAAATGAATCTGTAATCGATAAAAATATATCCAAAGAGTTAGAAAATAAAAACTATAACTTACTAATCGATGAGATAGAAAAAAGATCCAATAATAATTCATATAAACCAAATTCTGATAAATTTGATTTATTTAAAAGTGATAGATTTTTATATCACCTTTTAAGCCGGAAATTTGATTTTGATGATAGTTCATTAATAACAAAATCATTTTCAAGCAAAATGTTTTTAAAAATATTAGCCATCAGACTAATACCACTTTTAACAATACTTATTGGCTCTATTCTGGCTTTAAAAATATTATGGACTTCTATATCTTTGAAAAAGTTCGGTTGGCAAGAAATTAAATCCTTAGATTTAGAGTTAATAGATATGGTTTTATTAATTGCAGGTGGATTTGTTGTTTTAGGAGAAGTGGTATCACCTTTGTTTTCTATCAGTTTGGTTGAACTTTTTTCTAAAAATATGTCTAATGAATTGTCTCAATCTTTAAAAATATTCTTTGGATATCTTTTTATGGCTATTCCTCCATTAGGGATAGTTTATTTCCAAATTAAATCTTTGAATGGCGAATTTACTTTTAAAAAGGATTATTTACAGTTCAATTTCTTGCCAATAAAATATGCAGTTATTCAGGGAATTAAAGGTTGGTTAACAATTGTTCCTTTTGTTTTATTGATTTCTCTAATTATGAATAGTCTGATCGACAATCAGAATGGTAGTAACCCTTTGCTGGAAATTGTTCTTAATAATAATAATTACTTATCATTTTTTCTATTATTTGTAACAACAACTCTATTAGCTCCTCTATTTGAGGAGATTATATTTCGCGGTATTTTACTACCAACTCTTTCAAGAGATTTTGGAGTAATTTCGGGCATCATAGTTTCAGCTTTTATCTTTGCATTAGCCCATTTAAGTTTGGGAGAAATGCCTCCATTATTTGTTCTAGGAATAGGACTAGGAATCACAAGAATTGCTTCAGGAAGCTTGCTTTCTTCTGTGATTATGCATTCTTTATGGAATGGGTTGACTTTCTTGAATTTGTTCTTATTGAGGACATAAAGAATTAAATTTTTTACTTGCGAATCAAACAAAAAGATGTTTATTTAATTAGTAACACTTCTTTTATTTAAAAATAAATCATAGATGAAACCTTATGGGAATCAACTTAATTTTAAAAAAAAAGTTTCATATGACAGTAAAAAAAATTCTGAAAAAATATCAATAATTAATATAAAATTAATACATAAAATTTTCGACACCATTAATATCTCTCTTTTGGTATTAATTTTCACCTTATTTTTCTTATCTTTTAATAGTCAAAGAGAATGGTCAAATACTTATAAAAACTTATCTAAAACAAGAGCTATCAATAATAATCTAATTGATTATATTTCTAAAATAGAGGAATTTTATATTAGTGAACTTGAGTCTCTCAATATTTATAGAAAAACTAAACCTGAAGATTTAATCTATCTTGATAAACTTCCAGAAAAAAAGGAAAGTTTATTTAAGAAAAATTTAAGTATTTTCATTGAAGGTTTTAGTGATAGCAAATATAAAAGAGGATATTGATGAAAAAATACAAAAAAATTGTTCGTCTAATACCACTTGATCAAAGAAGATTTAAATTTCTCTATATTTTTAGCTTACTATTAATATTTTGTTTGTTTGGTAGGTTAGTTAAATTGCAAGTCTTTAATGCCTCTGATTTGCAAAGGAAAGCTAGATTAATACAGTCTTCTAAAACTAACGCCTTAAAAAAAAGGAGGGCAATTGTTGATAGAAATAATAGACTAATTGCTTACGATAAACCGCTCTATAAATTATGGGCCCATCCAAAATATTTTAATTTTCCTGGTGATTCAATTAATAGAGTTCGCAGTATTGAAGAAGTTACAGAAAAATTGTCACCCATATTGGATATAAATGGTGAAATACTCTTGAGTAAATTTAATAATAAAATGAGTGGTATCAAAATTTTGGATAAAATTTCCGAAGAAAAGGCAGAAAAGATTAAGAACCTTCAAATAAGCGGACTGGATTTGTTTAAATATTCGCAGAGATATTATCCACAAGGGGAGCTTTACTCTAATCTTGTCGGTTTTGTTAATGATGAGAATATAGCTTCAGCAGGTTTAGAGCTTTATTTAGATAATCAAATTAAAGTTTTTAATAAAAGTAATTTAATAAAAAGAGGAGGAGATGGAACTCCTCTACCGGATAATTCAGCGCCAGGTGATTTTATTTCTGATTACAAAAGTTTAGGCCTAACTATAGATTCAAAATTACAGAAAGCGTCATTCAATGCATTATCAAAGCAAGTAAGCAAATGGAAAGCAAAGAAGGGATTTGCGATAGTTATGGATGTTAATAATGGTCGGATTCTCTCCTTGGTTACAGTCCCGTCGTACGATCCAAATAAATTTTGGCAGTATGATTCTGGACTCTTTAGGGGTTGGTATTCTCAAGATTTATTTGAGCCTGGTTCAACTTTTAAACCTATTAATCTTGCCTTAGCTTTAGAAGAAAAAGTAATCCAGAAAGATGGAATAGTTGAAGATATTGGGAAAATTAATGTTGGAGGATGGACACTTTCTAATTGGGATAAAAAAGGTAATGGATACATTGACTATCCAAAAGTTTTGCAGGTTTCAAGTAATGTTGGGATGGTAAAAATAATGCAAAATTTAGACCCAACAATTTATTGGGATTGGCTAAAAAATTTAGGTATAAATAAAAATTTAGAGACTGACTTGTTTGAATCAACTGCTGGCCAACTAAAGAGAAAAGATTTATTCGTAAATCAATCAATTGAGCCCGCCGTAGCTTCTTTTGGTAAAGGTTTCTCAATCTCGCCACTTAAATTGCTTCAACTTCATGCGGCTCTAGCAAATGGGGGGGTTGAAGTAACTCCTCATGTGACCTCAACTTTCAAAGAAAGATTTAATAAAAATCCAAAAAAACAATTTTTTTCGCACGAGGTTTCTAAAACTGTTCTTGAATGGATGGAGAGCGTAGTTGATAAAGGTAGTGGATCTGGAGTAAAAATCGAGGGTTATAGGATAGCTGGGAAAACGGGCACTTCTCAAAAAGCCTTAAATGGTTCGTATACAAGCAAAAAAGTTTGTAGTTTTGTCGCGACCTTACCAGTTAATGATCCAAAATATGCTGTCCTTGTAGTCATTGATGAGCCATCTAAATCATATGCATATGGTTCAACCGTCGCTGTACCAGTTGCGAAAGAAATTATCGAGAGTTTGATAGTAATTGAAAAAATACCTCCCAAGATTAAAGATCATGGAATAATTGTTAAAAAACCCTAAAATTTTCCAATTTTATAAATATTTAGTTCATTATCGGATGATTTCATCAGGAATAAAAGCTAGTTTATATATATATATGATTTTCTAGATATGAAATCAATTTTAGAACAATTGTCCTCAATGACCGTTGTTGTTGCTGATACTGGAGATTTAGATTCGATAAAAAAGTTTCAACCAAGGGACGCCACCACCAATCCATCGCTAATACTTGCTGCTGCCAAGAATCCTGATTATGTGAAATTAATTGATAAAGCTTTAGAAAGTTCAGAAAATGCATTGGCTCTAGGATTCTCCGAAATTGAATTAATTAGAGAAACTGTTGACCAAGTTTCAGTGTTTTTTGGAAAAGAAATATTGAAAATTATTTCAGGGCGCGTATCTACAGAAGTTGATGCAAGACTGAGCTTTGACACTGAATCTACTGTAGAAAAAGCGAGAAAATTGATCAACCTTTACAAAAATTTTGGAATTGAAAAGGAAAGAATTTTGATTAAGATTGCTGCAACTTGGGAAGGAATTAAGGCAGCTGAAATTTTGGAAAAAGAGGGTATTAAGTGTAACTTAACTTTACTTTTTAACTTCTGCCAAGCGGTAACTTGTGCCAATGCAAAGATAACTCTAATTTCTCCGTTCGTTGGCCGTATATTGGATTGGCATAAAGCAAAAACTGGTAAAACTAGTTTTGTTGGTGCTGAAGACCCTGGTGTTATTTCGGTTACACAAATATACAAGTACTTTAAAGAAAAGGGATTCAAGACAGAAGTAATGGGAGCGAGTTTTAGAAATCTTGATGAAATAAAAGAATTAGCAGGTTGCGATCTTTTAACAATTGCACCAAAATTTCTTGAGGAACTGAAAAAAGAAAAAGGAGAGTTGGTTAGAAAATTAGATGTAAGTACCCAAATAAATAATTCTGTTGACTACTCATTTGAAGAAAAAGATTTCAGATTAAGTATGTTAGAAGATCAAATGGCAAGTGAAAAGCTTAGTGAAGGTATTACTGGATTCAGTAAGGCTATAGAAGAATTGGAAGAGCTGCTACTTAAGAGATATTCAGAAATTAAAAATCATAAATTGATTTCTGCTAACTAAATTTAAGTTTGAATTGAAAAAGAATTAGGCCTCACTTTGTGTTAAAAGCCTCCTGATAACTCTTTTTGCAATATCTTCATAACTCATTTCTCCTGATAATATTTGAGCGATACGTTTAGGAGCTGTTTTTCTTTTGACACCTAATTGGTATCCAGTTCTAGGGAATCTATAAAACACTTGTGCTATTCTCCTCCCCCAAGCCATTGATTTCCCCCAAATGTGGTTAATTTTTTTCGTATAAAGATTTAAATCATCTACTTTCCCTGATAGACACTGATCTATGAATTCTGCAGCATAAAAACTGCTAATTAAAGATGGTCTAATTCCTTCAGCTAAAAATGGATCACATAGAGATGCTGCATCTCCAACTGCTAAAACTTTGTCACCATTAATTGAGTGGAAGCCATTCCATATTCTCAGTTTCTTACTAATTGTTTTATGAGGAAAATTATTAAAACCGAAGCTTCTGATAACTTGTTTATTTATAGCCTGATTTTCTAAAAGACCATTATTTATAAAAGTACCTAAACCAATATTTAAGCTTTCTCTTAAGGGGAATGCCCATGCAAAGCCATATTTAATAAATCCAAACTCAAATCTAACTGAATCTCTAGGAATTGCGCCTAAACCTTTTAATCTTAGTGAGATTGTGTTCGCAAATTTTGGTTTTCTTGGCCCTAAATTGAAATATCCTGCCCATTTAGACTGTGAACCGTCTGCAATAACAAGAAATTCAGATATATATATACATTTATTATCACAAGTAATTTCCCATCTATCATTTTTTTTTATGATTTTTTTTACTAATACTGGTCTTATTATTTGAACTCCATTACTCAAGGACTCATCAAGTAATAATTGATCAAGTTTCTCTCTTTTAATAATCCAAAAAGGGGATTCACCAGTAAGATCAGCAATCACATTATCTGAAGCTTTCCATCTGAATTCAACATTTTTAATTTTTGATTCTATGGAATCTGTAATGTCTAAAGGGAGAAATTTTTGCATTGAAGATGCCATTCCCCCAGCACATGGTTTGAAATCTTGGGATTTTTCTTTTTCAATAATTAGAACTGAATATCCTTTTTTTGATAGGTTAAGAGCGGTGGAAGATCCTGATAAGCCTCCGCCAATTATTACGACATCAAATCCTTTCAAACTTTTAGAATTTCCTTCTCTTTCTCAGACAATTTAGTTTCTATTAAAGCAATAAATTTATCAGTAATTTTTTGAATTTCAGATTGATTATCTCTGGATTCGTCCATGGAAATAAGACTATCTTTTTCGTCTTTTTTTTCTTTATCAACAGCATCCCTTCTAATATTCCTCAAAGCTACTTTCCCTTCCTCAGCATACTTGGAGGCTAATTTACAAAATTCTTTTCTTCTTTCCTCTGTTAAAGGAGGAACATTTATTCTTATTACTTTCCCATCATTATTTGGAGTAATACCTAAATCGCTCATCGAGATAGATTTTTCTATCGCTTGTAAACATGAAATATCGAACGGTTGTATTGAAATTGTTTGTGAATCAATAGTACTAATTGTGGCAAGTGATTTGATTGGTGTTTCTGCTCCATAGTACTCAACACTTATTCTGTCTAGCAATGAAGCATTGGCTCTACCAGTTCTTATAGTATTAAAGTTTCTTTGCGTGGCTTCAATACTTTTTTTCATATTTTCTTGAATTTCTTGTCCTTTCATAATTAAAAAATTTAAATAAGCATTAACTAATTAAAGAGCCTATAGACTCCCCAGCAACAGCTCTAGAGATGTTACCTTTTTTGAATATATCAAATACCATAATTGGGATATTATTATCTTTGCAAAGCGCTATTGCAGTACTGTCCATTACTGCAATTTCTTCACTTAGAACTTGTTGATAACTAAGAGACGAATATTTTTTTGCGTCTTGAAATTTATTAGGATCACAATCGTATACTCCATCAACTTTAGTTGCCTTCATGACAACTTCAGCGTTGATCTCTGCTGCCCTCAGAGCTGCTGTAGTGTCAGTTGTAAAAAATGGATTCCCGCATCCACCTCCAAAAACTACAACTCTACCTTTTTCTAGATGTCTCATAGCTCTTCTTCTAATATAAGGTTCTGCAATTTCCTGCATTTCTATCGCAGTTTGAACTCTGGTTGCTACTCCTACTCTTTCAAGGCCATCTTGAAGTGAGATCGCATTCATTACTGTTGCAAGCATCCCTACATAATCAGCCGTAGCTCTATCCATACCATCTGCAGAACCTTTAAGCCCCCTAAAAATGTTCCCACCCCCAACAACTATTGCAAGTTGTATATTATTTTTGACTACTTTTGAAACGTCTTCTGCAATTGACTGGACTATAGCAGGATCAATACCATAAGGCTTTTCACCCATGAGTGCTTCACCACTAAGTTTTAAGAGAACTCTTTTGTAAGTCATTCAATAATTATACTTTTAAGACCTTAGCAAGTAAATGTACCGAATTTATTTTTTATTCAGATATTGCTTGCGTCTTTAAACATTTCTAGAGCTTCCTAAAGAAAATTAAATAAATATTTTTTTAGCTAGAACTCAACACACTTTTGTGCTTTTATTCCTTGTTCTTTGAAAGGATGTCTTATTAGTTTCATTTCTGTAACTAGATCAGCGAAATTAATAATTGAATCAGATGCCCCCCTTCCAGTTAAAACAATATGATTTTTTCTATTTTTTAAGCTTTTTAAAAAAGTGATTATTTCTTCTGAAGCAAGATAGCCAAGTTTTGTAGCTATATTTATTTCATCAAGGATTATAAGTTTATAATATTCATTTTTTATATATTTCTTGGCTAGTTGCCATGCTTCTTGGACTAATTTCTCATCTCTAATTCTATCTTGTGTTTCCCAAGTAAATCCTTCTCCTAATGAATGCCAAGATATGTTTGAAGACAAGTTTTTAAGTGCTTTTTCTTCCCCAGTGGTCCAACCACCTTTAATAAATTGAATGATTGCGACTTTATAACCGTGCCCTATTGTCCTCAAGGCCATCCCTAAAGATGCAGTTGTTTTGCCCTTACCATTTCCTGTAAAAACAATTAATAATCCTTTTTTGATATTTCTAATTTGTAGTCTTTCCGCTTGGATATCTTTTCTTTGCTGCATTCTTTTTTTATATGAGCTCTCATCGCTCTCTGGTGATAGTTTGCCTCCTATCCCAAGTTCTTTAGCTTGATTATCGAGGTTGAATATTTTTTCGGAGGATAAATCTTCTTCTTTCATATAACTCTAATTTTATTTAGTAATTATAAATCTTTAAATAATTTTGGCTCTCTTAACTTTTAAAATTGCATTATTAACTGCCTGTTGTTGATCTCTTTTAGTAATCCAGTGGTGATAAGTTTGAGTATGTAGGCTAACTGAATGTCCCATCATTCTGGCAGCCACAGTATCAGGTAAATCATAAAAAATTGTTCTTACAGCCCAAGCATGACGAAGATCATAAGGTTTTATTTGTAAAGAGTAACGATTAAACTGATCTGTAATTTTTTTTCCAATATTTTGTAGGGTTGTAAATTTAAGATCTCTATTAATATTTGGAAGTAGTTGTGGATTTTCACCAAGTTTTGATAACTCGAATTTTTCTACCCATTCGGGATGGAACGGCCAAACTTGATGTTCCCCTGTTTTCGTCGTAGGTAAAACTCTAATAATTTTGTCCCCAAAATTTGTTAGAGAATTTAAATCACAAAAAAACACTTCATGATTTCTTAAGCCATATGTCGCCATCAGACCAAAAACAAATTTCCAAGATTTGTTTGGTATTTGCTCCCAAAGTTTCTCTATTACCTCATCTGTAGGGAGATCCCTAAACCCTGCTTTATTTAGGCCATATCCTTTAGAATTTAATTTCCAATTTACTGGAAGTTTAATTTCCAAAAACTTAGCCAAAACACTAAGCGAAGTAGCGCATTGCTTCCTACTTCTACTTCCTTCCTTATAACTTTCAAGAGTTTTTTGAAATATATTTTCTAAATCTTCATTTTCATAATGATTATAAATATTAAGGATTCTTTTCAGATAGGGCTTATAAGAGCTTCTCCAAGTAGTTTTTCTAGTGCTGCTTAGATATTCATTTTTTCTTTCTTTAAAAAAAGATTCCTCAAATTTATTTAATCTATTTGGGAATTCAAAGTCATTTTTTATTTCCTTTTTATTAGATTTACTTATCCAATTAATCCAGTCAAATTGATTTAATTCCAGTTGCAAATTGATTAATTGTAATTTCTTTTTAGCCTCTTCTAATCCAGAAATATCAGCCTTTATACCAAGAGATATTCTTTGAACTTTAAAGTTGTTTTTATCTTCTTTAGAAGGTAGTGAACCTCTAATATTTAATTTCTCGCCCCTTTTCTCAATTCTAAGCTTGCTGCCTTGAGTAGCAAATTTATCATTGACATTATTAATTTCCTGAATTACGTTCATTTACTTATATAATTGTCCTAATAATGACGTTTTTAATGTTGATTTTCAATCTCCATAAATCTTAAATGGCTAAAATAGGCGTCTTATTAATGAATTTAGGAGGGCCTGAACGCATTGCCGATGTAGGCCCATTCTTATATAATCTTTTTTCTGATCCAGAGATAATCAGGACACCTTTCCCCGCTTTTCAAAAACCTTTAGCTTGGTTAATTAGTACTCTTCGGAGTACTACTTCACAGCAGGCTTATCTTTCTATAGGTGGAGGATCACCCATCAGAAGGATAACTGAACAACAAGCAAGAGAATTGCAATCTAAATTAAGGGATAACGGTGTAAATGCGACTACTTATATAGCTATGAGGTATTGGCATCCTTTTACCGAATCAGCAATTGCAGATATGAAAGCAGATGATATAGATCAAATTGTTGTACTACCTTTATATCCTCATTTTTCGATAAGTACAAGTGGTTCAAGCTTTAGGGAATTAAAAAAATTGCGAGATTCAGATAATGACTTTAAGAAAATCCCAATGAGATGTGTAAGAAGTTGGTTCAGTCAATCAGGGTATTTAAAGTCAATGGTTGAATTAATTTCCGAACAAGTCTCACTTTGTGAATCACCTTCAAATGCGCATATATTTTTTACTGCTCATGGAGTTCCTAAGAGTTATGTAGAGGAAGCTGGAGACCCTTATAAACAACAAATTGAAGATTGTTCATTATTGATAATAAATGAGTTGGAAAAATATTTAGGGCATAGTAATCCGTATACACTCTCTTATCAAAGTAGAGTTGGTCCGGTTGAATGGTTGAAGCCTTATACAGAAGAAGTGTTAGCTGATCTTGGGAGGTCAAATGTTAATGATCTTATTGTCGTTCCCATAAGTTTTGTTGGAGAGCATATTGAAACATTGCAAGAAATTGACATTGAGTATAAAGAAATTGCCGAAAAAGCTGGTATCAAAAATTTTCGAAGAGTAAAGGCTCTAAATACTCATCCTACTTTTATTGAGGGTCTTAGTGATCTAGTAGTTTCTTGTTTGGAAGGTCCTTTAATTGATATAGAGGAAGCTTCTCAGTTGCCTGAAAAAGTTAAACTTTACCCCCAAGAGAAATGGCAATGGGGTTGGAATAATAGTTCAGAGGTCTGGAATGGAAGGGTTGCTATGATTGTTTTTTTGGTACTTTTTATTGAACTTATGTCAGGTGCTGGACCATTACATAGGCTAGGAATTCTATAAAGATCAATTTGAATTTACTTAATAAATTTTAAATTTATTAATTAATTTTTTGAATAGTATTCTGACATTACATTTCTAAATGAGGCAAAAGTATTTAATTAAGTTTAAAATTTATATTATATATTGAATTTCTTTAGTGACTCTTACTTCGAGATCCTTGTCAAAGGGTAGTTCAAAAAATGAAAATCCCGTTTGGATAACTGGTGCAGATGCACTAATGGATTCTTTGAAAATTCATGGGGTAAAGGTAATATTTGGTTATCCTGGAGGAGCTATACTTCCAATATATGATGCTGTTCATAAAGCAGAACATGATGGTTGGCTAAAACACTATATGGTAAGGCATGAACAAGGTGGTTCTCATGCTGCTGATGGATACGCAAGATCTACTGGTGAAGTAGGGGTATGTTTTGGAACCTCAGGTCCAGGTGCAACAAATTTAGTGACTGGAATTGCCACTGCTCAAATGGATTCTGTTCCTTTAGTAGTGGTTACAGGTCAAGTTCCAAGACCTGCTATAGGGACAGATGCTTTTCAAGAAACTGATATTTTTGGCATAACTCTTCCAATAGTGAAACATTCATGGGTAATAAGAGATCCTTCAGATATCGCGAAAGTAGTTTCTGAAGCTTTTTTTATAGCCTCTTCTGGAAGACCTGGCCCTGTTTTGATTGATATACCAAAAGATGTAGGTCAAGAATTCTTTAATTACAAAAGAGTTTTGCCTGGCGAGATTATTCCAAAAGGATTTAAGAGGAATGGAGATATTAATGACTGCGATATCAAAAAAGCAATTAAATTAATAGAAGATTCTGAAAGACCTCTTCTATATGTTGGTGGTGGGGTAATATCTTCAGGGGCTCATGATGAAATAAGAACTTTGGCAAAGAATTATCAAATACCAGTTACAACAACCTTAATGGGTAAAGGTGCTTTTGATGAAAAAGACAATTTATCAGTTGGGATGTTAGGAATGCACGGAACTGCTTACGCAAACTTTGCAGTTACAGAATGTGATCTTTTAATTGCTATTGGAGCTAGATTCGATGATAGGGTTACAGGAAAATTAGATACTTTTGCACCCAATGCAAAGGTAATTCACATAGATATTGATCCAGCAGAAGTTAATAAAAATAGACATGTAGATGTAGCAATTGTCTCTGACGTTTCAAAAGCTGTTCTCAAAATTAATGAAAAATTTCTTAATAACAAATTTACTTGTCAGACGAAGAACTGGTTAGAAAAAATTGATTTTTGGAAAAATAAACACCCTTTATATGACCCGCCTAAAGAAGGAGAAATTTATCCTCAGGAAGTTCTTTTAAAAGTTAGGGAACTTTCACCTGAATCTTATGTAACTACAGATGTAGGACAACATCAGATGTGGGCTGCTCAATATCTTAGGAATTCTCCAAGAAAATGGATTAGTAGTGCAGGTTTAGGAACTATGGGTTTTGGATTGCCAGCGGCAATTGGAGTTAAAGCAGCCTTACCTAATTCAGATGTAATTTGTATTGCAGGAGATGCAAGTGTCTTAATGAATATACAAGAATTAGGGACTTTATCTCAATATGGTTTTAAGGTGAAATTGATCATCATAAATAATCGCTGGCAAGGGATGGTAAGACAATGGCAGGAAAGTTTCTACGATGAAAGGTATTCCTCATCTGATATGAGTTGTGGTGAACCTGACTTTGTAAAACTTGCTGAGTCTTTTGGAGTTAAAGGATACTTAATTTCTGATAGAAAACAACTACAGAATGAATTTAAAAATGCGCTTGATCATGACGGACCTGCTTTGATTAATATTCTTGTCAGAAGAGGTGAAAATTGCTATCCAATGGTTCCTCCTGGGAAAAGTAACGCTCAAATGGTTGGATATGTTAATAGTGAAGACTAATTCTTTAATTAACTTTTAAAAAAATTAACTATTAAGATGAATCAAAAATTTAAATTTTTCTAAATTGAAAAAATTATCAAAATATTTAATAATAATCTTCTTAATTATTATTAATCCTCTAGTAGTAGACTCGGCTGAAATACTCCAAATTAAAAGTTCAAATACTATTTTGGTAGGAGATCAAAATAGGAACTTAATAATTGGATTATTTTGTGTAGATGTAGATAAAAATGATGAGCTTGAAGCAATTAATTTACTTAAAAGTGAATTTCCAAGGGGAAGCAAAGTGAAAATAAAACCTTTTGGTTTTAAAGAGAATGTTTTGTTAGCCAAAGTTTTTAATATTAAAGGTACTAAGGAGATGGCCGAATTATTATTTTATAAAGACTTAACTAGAAAAAATTGTCCAAATTAAATATCTCTATGAATAAAATTCCATTGTCTCGAGATTGTCTTGTTCCTTCTCCAGGAATTAAATTCATTTTTTGATTCGTAAGTGCATAAATTTGAGATATCGATATTTGTATTAGGAATATTTTCATTCAAAATTTGCTTATAAGCAAACCTCCTAAGATCAAGTTGATTTAAGTTTTGCTCTTTTAAGTTATTTGAATCATTAAAATAAAAATTGTTCTTGGTTTCAGTCAAATTGACTGTTATTTTTTTATTTTCGGCCTTTTTATAAAATTCTTTCAATGTCTTTTTATCAACTAGATAATGTTCCTTCGATATCGCTGGCCCTATTGCTACGATTAAGTCATCTCTAGAAGTTCCAAAATTATCGAAAATTTTAACTAGATTTTTTATTATTTTTTTTTCTAAGCCTTTTCTTCCACAATGCAGGGCGGCTACATTTCTTGTTTTTTTATCTGCAAAAAATATTGGCATGCAATCAGCTGTGTAAACCCATAAGTTTTGATTGCATTTATTACCAATAAGACCATCTGCATCAGTCTTACTCCCTTTTTGCGAATTTGATCCAAAAGCTAATATATTACTATGAATTTGATTAGATACACAATTTACGGAATTTTTATTAAAGTGATTTCCTAATAATTGAAGAAATATCTCAGAGCTAGACTTTGTAAAATATGCATGTTGAAAATTATATTGACTAAGAATTGGTGATAAATAGTACTCAAATTTTTTGTTTTGAATAAAAATTTGAGTTTTTGAGAAATATACTTCTTTGTAAGGAATAGCTCCCTCCTAAATTGAATTTATGAAATTAATTCAATATCTCTCAAGATCCAGAACCCTGCAAATTTTTCGATGTATGGCGTTGACTGTATGGAAATAAATTGATAGCCAAAAGAATTTTTTTTATTCTCTAAAAACTTTGTACTTAAAATATTTGCATCTTTTTCTGGCAAATCTGTGACTAGCCACTTATCATCTTCTGAAGCCTCAAGAATGAGTTGGTTCTTAATTATAATTAGTTTAATAGGTTCTAAACAACTGAACCATGCAGAAAGTGCTAATGATCTATCTTTGCTAAAAAGTCTTAATCCAGGTACTAAATTATTATCATCAACTTTTTGGTGAATTGGGAAAATATCTCCAAATTCCATAGGCCAATTTTCCGCTGATTTTAATTCGCCAATTGATATTTCCGCGATAGTTAAAGCATCACCCCTCACTGCTTCTGGTAAAGGGTTAGGTGAGTTTTCCAATTTAGAAGTGAAAGTTGGCGCTAGCACACCTCTTACATAGCCATTTTCATTCGGATAAATCTCTTTTTCAAGAAATTCGATTCTATCGAACAAATCGTAAGTTCTTCTACTGACGAGAGCCTCTATGCTAGCGGCCTCCAGAGATTTCTTAATGATCGATTTCATTGACGTCCTCCAGAATCTAACTATTGAGGGCTTTGCCCACCCTTCTTTTTTTGCATCATTAATTGCTTCAATTAATGCCTTCGTAAGCCATACCGAATTGACTTCATTAGCAGGGCATTTTTTATTCCAATGAAAAAAATCTTCTGTCTTATAACTTCTTGTGGAGCAAATAATTAACTCCCACCTTTTTTTTCCATTTGATTCAATAATTGGTCTTGAGTAAAAGTCTAATTCCCAATCTGAAATTTTTAATTCAAGACTTTGTTCTGTTTTTTTATTTGTTTTCATTTATCTTGTTCTTTTTTATCGAAGAGTGCTTTAGTTTTTAGTGCTCTATCATTGGCTTCTTGCATAACTTTTTGTTTGTCAATAATTAATTCTCCCGCTGAGTTCTCTAAGAGTGCTGTATTAAGGCCAATTCGCCCTTTTTTAAGATCAATTTCAGATATTAAAGCTTTGATAATTTCCCCTTCTCTAAAAATTTCTCGTAAAGAACGTATCGATCCGTTTGTTAGTGAGGATTGATGAAGAAGTCCACTAGCTCCACCTAAATCAATAAAGAAGCCATATGGTTTTACTGCTAAAACTTCTCCTTCAATTAATTGACCCAATTCTAGACTTGTAAGTTTAGAGACTAATGATGCTTTCTTTTCAGAGAGAACTAATTTTCTGGATTCTGGATTCACCTCAAGAAACGCTACTTTTAGAGTTTTGCCAACAAAAGATTGATAATCTTGACCATCTTCAAGTTGTGATCTTGGGATGAATCCTCTCAATCCATCAACATCACACGTAAGTCCACCTCTGTTAAATCCATTAATTAAAACGTCAATTAATTCTCCATTCTTAGCGGAATTTGAAACTTTCTCCCAACTTTGCCTGAGAATTAATGCCCGAGCGCTCACTGTTACCATCCCATCAGCATTTTGTTCTTTTATAACCAAAACTTCCAATTCAAGGCCTATAGAGAATTTTTCTTTAAAGTTAGTTATGACGCCCAACCCACATTCTTTTTTTGGCATATAACCAGGTGCTTTCCCACCAATGTCAACATATAGGCCATCACTTTCGATTGCTATAACCTTCCCTGAAATTGTTTCTCCCGTAGCCCCAATTGGTTCATTTTCATTTAAAGCCTCCAAAAAAGCACTTTCATCAAAATCGAATTCATCAACTGTTCTTTCTAATTGAAAATCGGTGTTTTGCTCAGAAAAATTAAGCGGTCTATTTAAGTCTTTTTGAGAACTATCAAAAGCTTTAATGTTTTCATTACTGTCCTCAATTTCTTTTACTGATTCATCTTTAATTATTTGAGGTTTGATTGCGATATTTTCTTTTTTAATTTCTTCTTGCGAATTGTTTTGCTCATTCTGTATTTCTTGAGATTTTTTTTGAGTATCCTTCTTGCTTATGTGAAGTACCTGAAGAGGTTTTTTAAAATCTTTTTTATTGCCCTTTGGTTGGATATTATCTTGGGCATTTTTATTACTGACTCCCATCGTAGGTAAAATAAGAATAATTAATTAATAACATACTCTAAATGTTAGTACTCAAAATTAAAATTAATGAACTTTAAACCAATACCTAATAAATTTGAATATTTAAATTGGCAAGAAATTGAGAGTATTGCAAAAGACAAAAGATCAACATTGATTTGGCCATTCGGCGCTGTTGAGCAACATGGACCGCATTTGCCCCTTGCTACAGATAGTATTTTTGTTGATGAAATCATTAGCGAAGTTTTTAAATTATTCTCTTCCGATATTCCATTAAAAAAACTTCCAACACAATATATTGGGTTTTCTCCAGAACATAAGGGTTTTGCTGGGACAATTTCACTTTCCTCAAATTTAATAACCTCAATGATTAAGGAAGTCGGAGGTCAATTATCTGAAATGGGTTTTAAAAGATTGATATTGATTAATGGACATGGAGGTCAAATCTCACTACTAAATACAGCTGCAAGAGAGCTAAGAAGTTTTGCCCCTGGGATGGCAGTATTCCCTTGTTTCTTATGGAGTGGTGTTAATGGATTAAGTGAATTGTTAACAAAAACTGAGATCGAGGATGGGCTTCATGCTTCTTTAGCTGAAACAAGTTTGATGCTCGCTTTAAAACCAGAATTAGTAGGAGATGAACGTCCTAATGAGGGCATTAAAGGACAGATCCCAGAAGGTTGGAGTCTAGAGGGGAATGCGCCTACTGCTTGGCTTACTGACGACTTCAGTAAGTCAGGCGTTATTGGGGATAGCAGAGGAGCAAATGAGTCTTTAGGAAAAAATTTAAAGGAATTATTGATTAATCATTGGTTTAAATTGATAATGAATCTGATGCAATCAGATTGGCCAAACAATTCTTAAATAAATTTAAGTAAAAATGGTACTTAACAATTGAAACTATTTTCATGATATTTAAATAAACTCACTATAATCATGTAATATTCATGCATAATGAGCTAAAGATTACTGACATGCAAACTCTAGAATCAAATAAAAAAACTACTGAAGAATCCACTAATACGATTTCTTTAAATTTGCCCGACTTTACTACAGATTCTTATAAGGATGCATATAGCAGAATAAATGCAATCGTTATAGAGGGAGAGCAAGAGGCTCATGATAATTACATTTCAATAGCAACTTTAATACCAAATGAGTTAGAAGAATTAACTAAATTGGCGAGAATGGAAATGAAACATAAAAAAGGCTTTACTGCATGTGGGAGAAATTTAGGCGTGGAAGCTGATATGGAATTTGCTAAAAAATTCTTTTCTAAATTACATGGTAATTTTCAAATTGCTCTAGAAAAAGGAAATACAACAACATGTCTTTTAATTCAAGCTATTTTAATCGAAGCATTTGCAATCTCTGCTTATAACGTCTACATAAGAGTTGCAGATCCTTTTGCAAAAAAAATAACAGAGGGAGTTGTTAAAGATGAATATCTTCATTTAAATTATGGTCAAGAGTGGCTTAAAGAGAACCTGTCTACATGTAAAGAGGAATTAATGGAAGCTAATAAGGTTAACCTTCCCTTAATTAAAAAGATGCTAGATGAAGTAGCAGATGATGCATCAGTTTTGGCTATGGACAGAGAAGAATTAATGGAAGAATTTATGATTGCTTACCAAGATACCCTTATGGAAATAGGTCTAGATAATAGAGAAATTGCAAGAATGGCTATGGCAGCTATCGTTTAATTATACTTCTACTCAATTAAGGATTTTAATAATTAATCTTTCTATTTAAGTAGTTACCTCTGTGCTATTCTTCATTACATCGTATAGAAACCATTTATAAATTTTAAATGTTTGGGTTAATAGGCCACTCAACTAGTTTTAAAGATGCAAAAAGAAAAGCTTCTTTACTAGGATTTGATCATATTGCAGATGGCGACCTAGATGTTTGGTGTACAGCTCCTCCTCAATTGGTTGAGAATGTAGAAGTTAAGAGTGCGACTGGAATATCTATTGAAGGTTCTTACATAGATTCTTGCTTTGTTCCTGAAATGCTTTCTAGGTTTAAAACAGCTAGAAGAAAAGTATTAAATGCTATGGAACTAGCTCAGAAAAAAGGTATTAACATTACTGCCTTAGGGGGATTTACTTCTATTATTTTTGAGAATTTTAATCTTCTTCAGCATAAACAAATCAGAAATACTTCATTAGAGTGGGAAAGATTTACTACTGGTAATACTCATACAGCTTGGGTTATTTGTAAGCAATTAGAAATAAATGCTCCTCGCATCGGGATAGACCTGAAAAAGGCAACTGTTGCTGTGATTGGTGCTACAGGGGATATTGGTAGCGCTGTTTGTAGGTGGCTTATCAATAAAACTGGGATTTCAGAACTACTTATGGTAGCTAGACAACAAGAGCCCTTAACTCTATTACAAAAAGAATTAGATGGTGGCACTATAAAAAGTTTAGATGAAGCATTGCCTCAAGCGGATATTGTTGTATGGGTTGCAAGTATGCCTAAAACTATTGAAATTGAAGTTGATAACTTAAAAAAACCATGTTTAATGATTGACGGTGGATACCCTAAAAATCTTGATGAGAAATTTCAGGGTGAAAATATTCATGTTTTAAAAGGAGGTATAGTAGAGTTTTTCAATGATATTGGTTGGAATATGATGGAACTTGCAGAAATGCAGAACCCTCAGAGAGAGATGTTCGCTTGCTTTGCAGAAGCTATGATTTTAGAATTTGAAAAATGTCATACCAACTTTAGTTGGGGAAGAAATAACATTTCTCTTGAAAAAATGGAATTCATTGGAGCAGCTTCTTTAAAACATGGTTTTTCTGCGATTGGACTTGATAAGCACCCTAAAGTATTAACAGTCTAAATTATGGCTAAACGTTACCTCCTAGATTTTGAAAAGCCTCTTGTTGAACTTGAGAAACAGATAGAGCAAATTAAAGAATTAGCTCGAGATTCAGAAGTGGATGTTAGTCAACAGCTTCTGCAGCTTGAAACTTTAGCTGCCAGGAGAAGAGAAGAGATATTTAAATCACTCACGCCTGCACAAAAGATTCAGGTAGCTAGACATCCTCAAAGACCTAGTACCCTGGACTTTGTTCAAATGTTTTGCGATGACTGGATCGAATTACATGGAGATAGAAATGGAGGCGATGATATGGCACTAATTGGAGGGATAGGTTCGATAAATAATCGACCAGTCTTGATTCTAGGGCATCAGAAAGGAAGAGATACAAAAGAAAATGTAGTAAGAAACTTTGGAATGGCTAAGCCAGGAGGTTATAGAAAAGCTCTTAGATTAATGCAGCATGCTGATAGATTTTCCTTGCCAATCCTTACATTTATTGATACTCCTGGAGCCTATGCAGGATTGACTGCTGAAGAACAGGGACAAGGAGAAGCGATAGCAAGAAACTTAAGGGAGATGTTTGGCTTAAAAGTTCCTATAGTAGCTACTGTCATCGGAGAAGGTGGTTCTGGAGGTGCACTTGGAATAGGTGTTGCTGATAGATTACTAATGTTTGAACACAGTGTTTATACAGTTGCTAGTCCAGAAGCATGTGCATCAATTTTATGGAGAGATGCTGCAAAGGCACCAGAAGCTGCATCAGCACTTAAAATTACAGGTAAAGATTTACTTAAGTTGGGGATAATAGATGAAGTATTACCAGAGCCTTCTGGTGGAAACAATTGGGCTCCTTTAGATGCTGGCAAGACACTAAAGGAGGCTATTGAGAAACACCTTAATTCTTTACTGCAAATGACTAAAGATGAACTCATTGAGGAAAGATACAAAAAATTTAGAGTTTTAGGTAAATTTATCGAAGCAAATAATATTGAAGAGATTTATAGTGAAATTCCCCAAAAAACTGAATAAATTGAAACTCGCTTTTATAACAGGTGCTTCGAAAGGTATTGGAAGATCTACCGCAATTGCTTTTGCCAATGCTGGCTGGGATTTAATTTTACTTTCCAGGAATATGGATTTAATGGAGAAACTAAAGAGTGAACTATTGGCTACTAAATCAAAAATTAACCTTGTTAAATGTGATTTATCTAAGCCTCTAGAAATAGAGCATTGTGTTAAAAGAGCAATTAAGAAATATGGATGCCCTTCAGTTTTAATAAATAATGCTGGTTGCGCATTTAATGGCCCCTTAGTTGAAATGGATTTTGGGCAATGGGAACAAACTATTCAAATTAACCTCACAAGCGTTTTTCAAATTTGCAGCTCGGTTATTCCTCAAATGAGAAAAAATGGTGGTTTAGTCATTAATGTTAGTAGCCATGCGTCTTATAATGCATTCCCGCAATGGGGGGCGTATTGTATTTCAAAATCTGCCCTAACTATGTTTACTAAATGCTTGAGGGAGGAAGAGAGATCCAATGCAATTAGAGCATGCACAATAACTTTAGGTTCAGTAAATACACCTCTTTGGGACTCAGAATCAATAAACTCTAATTTTGATAGAACTTCTATGCTCGCCTCAAGCGAGGTATCAGATACTATTCTTTATATGGCACAACAACCTGAATCTCAATTGATTGAAGACTTAACTTTGATGCCTTCTGGAGGGGCTTTTTAAAAATTCTGTTTCTTTTTTGAATCTTTAAAAGGTAATTTTTTGGGACTATTTGAACCCGATTTAACAAGAGAATGTGATATAGTGTATGAGCAATTACGCTTTTGAAGATACAGTTAATTAAGTTGAATACAATTTTTGTTTAAAATTTTATGACCTCTACATTACCCAACGATAATATTAGAAACTTTGATGACCAGATTACTAATAAGCTAATCTCAGAAATTATAAGAGACAGAATTAAAAATTCTGGGACAAGATTTAGTGCTAATGATAACATCGCAGATTTTATAAATCCTGGAGAACTAGAAATTCTAGAAAAAGAAGTTGCATCAAGAGTTAAAGACTTACTTAAGTCTCTAGTAATAGACGTTGAAAATGATCATAATACTCAAGAGACTGCAGAAAGAGTCTCAAAGATGTATTTAAATGAAGTTTTTAAAGGGAGATATCATGAACAACCTAAAGTTACAAGTTTCCCAAATGATAAGAATCTTGATGAGATTTATACTGTAGGACCTATTTCTGTTAGATCTGCATGTTCACATCATTTAGTACCAATTCTAGGAGAGTGTTGGATAGGTATTAAACCTGGGAATAAGGTCATAGGACTTTCAAAATTTGCGAGAGTTGCTGATTGGGTTTTTTCAAGACCTCATATTCAAGAAGAAGCTGTAATGATACTTGCAGATGAAATTGAAAGATTGTGTGAGCCTAAAGGTTTAGGCATTATTGTAAAGGCTCAACATTATTGTATGAAATGGAGGGGAGTTAAAGAACCAAATACAAGTATGATTAATTCTGTAGTAAGAGGAGACTTTAGACATGATTTAAGTTTAAAACAAGAATTTTTTGAGCTTGTCAAACAGCAATCCGCTTCTAATAATTACTAATTCAATTTTAAATAATTAATTAAGCCCTCTGTTTTTTTTAGATCTTTTAAACCTGGAGATATTTCAATACTGCTCGAAATGTCTAGTCCATCTGGTTTGATTTCAGTTAAAATTTCATCAATCCATTCAATTGATATTCCACCTGCTAACCACCAAGGTTTACTAAATTGTAGATTCTTTAGATAAAAAGATTTTATTTTTTTTCCTGAACCTCCATAAGTTTCTTTATTCCAAGAATCAAGTAGTATCGCATCTACAAAATCTTCAAAAGGTTTTATTTTATCCAAGTCCTTTTCCGTTCTTATTCTAAAAGCCTTCCATAGTCCAATATTTGGAATTTTCTTCCTTATTTTTTTGCAGTAATCAATATCTTCATCTCCATGTAACTGAATAATAGTTTCACTTGGGCTGCCCAAGAAATTTTTAATAATTAAATCTATAGGACAATTTTGTACAACAGATATCCTTTCGATTTTCGGATAAACCCTTTCTAAGGTTTGAAAAATCTTTTTCTTAATATCAGCGGATATGTACCTAGGCGACTGTTCAACAGAAATAATGCCGATAGCATTCACTCCTAATTTAGCGATTTGAAGAGCTTGTTCTTCGGAAGTTAGTCCACAAATTTTAACTAAAGTATTAGTCTTGGGCATATCATTATCCTTTATGTAAAATTAATATTATTGCTAAATATAGCGGAGATTATTTTTGAGAAGTTGGCAAATCTTTAAAATATGGGGAATTCCCTTCAAAATTCATCCTTATTGGTTTGCGATTCTCTTTTTATTCTCATGGACTATAAGTAATCAGGTTAATATAACCTCGGGTGATATTTACAATACTAAAGAAGCTTGGATCATAGGATTTTTAACTTCTTTTCTCTTATTATCTTCAATTATTTCTTATGAGGTCTTACATACTTTTGTTTCCCTAAATCAGGGTGTAAAAATAAAAACAATTACTTTTTATTTCCTCGGGGCAATTTTACAAATAGATAAGTATTGTCAAACTGCTTTAGGTAATATAAAAATCGCAATTGTTAGACCTTTATTATGTTTTGCTACAGCATCTGTCCTCCTTTTAATTAGTAATTACAGTGCATCTCAAGAAATAATAGCCATCAATATAATTTCTAGAGTAGGTATATTAAATTTATTTTTAGGCTTTTTAAATTTGATTCCAATTGGTTCTTTAGATGGAGGGAATTTATTAAAAAGTATTATTTGGCATTTCTCAGGGAGTAAAAATAAAGGAAGAAATTTCCTAAATAAAGTAAATTTATCTTTATCTTTTTTAGTTCTAATATTTGGGATAATTCTTTTATTTAGGTTTAACTTTTACTATGGTTTTATTCTTGCTTTTTTAGGTTTGTTTGGAGTTAATTCTTCAAAATCAGAAAGTCAATTTTTTAAGATTGAAAACATACTTAAATTTAGTAAAGTTTCTGAGCTTAAATTAAAGCCGTTGAGAAAAATTGAATTCGATTCTAGTTTCTCAGCATTTAATAAATTAATAAAAAACAATAAGGATGCAGCAGATAAATATTTTTTTGTTACCAATAATGGTAGATGGACTGGTTTTGTTGATGAGAATATTTTAAAAACTGTCTCCATAAAAAAATGGGAACGGAAATTTGTGGGAGATTTCAAGAAACCAATCAATAGTTTTGTAAGTGTATACGCTAATGAAAAATTATGGAAAACTATAGAAAGACTTGAAGAAACGAGTGAAGGTTTTATCTTGGTACTCAATGCGGCTGATTTACCTTTGGGGATAATTGATAGGTCTAAGATTGGACACTTTGTATTGAATAAATTGGGTTTTAATTTACCTTCAGAGATCGTAAACAAATTAAATTATAAAAATAATTATCCTTTGGGCATTGAATTGCCAAGAATAATTAATTCAATGAAGCAGAAAGGAGATCTTTAAGAATTCGTGTCATGAAAGTTTTCCAATATTTTTATTATCTATGGCAACATTTTTGAACCTTATATTTGATTTATCCTCTAGGAATGAATTTCTTAAATGATGAACTATTTCATCATTTGTGAGGTCTAGATTTATTTTAGGTGGAGCTTCTTCTTTAAATAACTTGAACCACAAATCTTTTGAAGGATTTGTTTGAATCTCTCCATGTTGAAGAAATGCACTTTTTTTTCGATATTGGGCACTTCCTATTCTCTTGAACCCATCCTGATCAATTAAATCAGAAATCAATGAAGTCCCAAAACAATTAGTTTTTATGGGTGATTTTCGTAAATTGCCATTTTGCAAGTTTAGACCTAATTCTCTAAAACTTTTAACTAACCAATTATTAACCATTTCATAACTTAGTATTTTATAGTAGGTTTTTTTAAATGTTAATGCATATGTTATGCCCCCTGAATGCAAAACAGCTCCCCCTCCAGAGGGACGTCTTATGATGTTAATTTCTTGATTAAATAATAATTGTTCCCAGTGAGGAGGAATTTTCTTTTGGTGATAGCCAATTGAAAGCCAATCGCCAGTCCAATAGTAGAACCTCAATGTGAAAATTATTTCAGGATTTGAAATTGTCTGATCTAGAGAATTTAAATCTAAAGCCATTTGATCAATTCCAGGTAAATTATTTGTCGAAAAAATTAAAGCTTGATTTTCTATTCCCAAAATTAAATTTGTAGGTCTATTTATAATAATTTTCAATTAATTTTTTCTTTCAATTTATTAATTACGTAACATCATTTTGTAATAGTGTGTAAATCTCCTCTTTTAGGTGGAGAATATAAGAAATGTTTTTTTTTAACCATGGAGCCAACTCAAACAATAAATTTAATTGCACTAAGCCTCATAGTAGTTATGCATGCAGGAGTTTTAGCACTAAGGCTAGGAATTAGTTTAGGTAGAAACTAAAATCTATTAGAAAATATATATTTTTAAGGTAATAATAAAATTAAGACTGAATAGACTTATTCAGTGAAAATACCAAGTACTAAATTTGTCAAAATCTTTTTATAAAAATAGTATTTTTTACAAAAAATATCTAGGACCTGCATTTAAAAGAAAGCAACAGAAACAGGAAAATTTTGTATCTTTAGTGTTTTTAATTATAAAAATTTGCTTTTCCCTCATAGCAATAATAAGCTTGATTAAGCTTGGCTATAGTTCCAAAGTTAGATTAACCAGATTAAGGGAAATTCAAGACTCATTTTCACACGAAAAATATCGATTTAATGTTTTTACAAGTAGGTTTGATGATTTATTTTCTTCTGAAGGTGAGCAAAGATTTATGAAGGATCAGGATCAAATAATTTCTAGGGACATTATCAGAGTAATATGGCGATGATAAGGATGATCTAGAATCATTTTACTTATCATTTTTCTATTAACTTTTTTGCTAGTGAGTAAGAACATGAAGGGTTTAGTCCTAATAACAGGAACAACTTCAGGGGTTGGATTAAATACTCTAAAACCTCTTTTAAGATTTGGATGGGAAGTTATAGCTGTTAATCGATCAAACAAAAGAGCGATAACAATAGCTGAGGAATTATTGACAAAAGAGGAAATTAAAAATGTTCACTTTATAGAAATAGATCTTTCTAACTTGGATGATGTAAGAAAAGGTTGCGATGAGATATTGGAAAAATTTAGAAACCCTATAAATTCTCTGATTTGTAATGCAGCAGTTTATAAACCTAGACTAAAGAGACCTGAAAGATCTCCTCAGGGTTTTGAAAACTCTATGGCAGTAAATCATTTTGGGCATTTTCTTATGATAAACCTGCTTTTAGAAAATATTTTATCTTCAGAAAGTGAAATTGTTTTAAATGGTAAATCTACTGTATTCAAGCCAAGGATTACAGTATTAGGAACTGTCACAGCTAATTATTCAGAACTTGGAGGTAGGATACCCATTCCTGCCCCAGCTGACCTTGGAGATTTATCTGGATTTAAAAATGGTTTTTTATCTCCAATAAGTATGGCGAATGGAAAGAAATTTAAACCTGGTAAGGCTTATAAGGATAGTAAACTTTGCAATATGGTGACCGTTCAGGAATTATCAAAAAGATATCCTGCAGAGAAAATTATTGTTAATTCTCTATATCCTGGATGTGTTGCTGAAACTAAACTTTTTAGAGATACACCTTGGTTATTTAGATTTCTTTTCCCAATATTTCAAAAATTCATAACAAGAGGATATGTGTCACAAAGATTGGCAGGAGAGAGGGTCGCTCAAGTGGCAACTTATAAAGAATATGCCAAACCATCAGTTCATTGGAGTTGGGGAAATCGTCAAAAAAAGGGCAGAAAAGCTTTTTCTCAGAAGTTGTCAAAAAGAATAATTGATACGAATACCTCTAAACAAACTTATGATTTAACAAAAAGATTGGTTGGATTAAATTAATTAAGACTAATCAAATCCCAATAAATCAAAAATTTCTCTATCTTTAAGTGGATTTCCTTCTAAAGGTTCTACGTTTTCAAGCATATTTTTAGCAAGTGATAAATATTCATTTTGAACTTCAACGACGTCTTCAGTTGGCTCCATTTCAAAGATAGTACATTTTTTAAGTCTTGATCTTCTTATGGCGTCTACATCTTTAAAATGAGCCATGGTTTTTAAACCTGTTCTTTCATTGAACTTATCAATTTGGTCTGTATCTTTTGATCTATTTGCTACTACCCCACCTAATCGGACTTTATAATTTTTTGCTTTTGCTTTAATTGCAGAGACTATTCTATTCATGGCGAATATTGAATCGAAGTCATTAGCAGTAACAATTAGGCAGTAATTTGCGTGCTGCAATGGAGCTGCAAAGCCACCACAAACGACATCTCCAAGGACATCAAAAATGACAACGTCAGTATCCTCTAATAAGTGATGTTCTTTTAAAAGCTTAACTGTCTGACCAGTTACATACCCCCCGCATCCTGTGCCCGCAGGAGGGCCTCCACTCTCGACACACATTACGCCATTAAAGCCTTCAAACATGAAGTCGGTTGGTCTCAATTCTTCGCTATGAAAATCTACCTCTTCAAGAATATCGATAACGGTAGGAACCATTTTGTGGGTTAAAGTGAAAGTGCTATCGTGCTTCGGATCGCATCCTATTTGTAAAACTTTTTTCCCTAATTTTGAGAATGCTGCAGAAAGGTTTGAAGATGTAGTTGATTTGCCGATACCTCCCTTGCCATATACAGCAATAACCAAAGCTCCTTCTTCGATATTTATTTTGGGGTCTTGCTTTACTTGAACACTGCCTTCTCCGTCAAGAGGTTTGTTTATAGTACTTGTCATTTAAATAGCAAAAATACACATTGTTATTTATATTCTTGCAGCGCAAATACCATATGGAATCTATTTCTAAACAAATGTTTATCTATTTAAATTAAATATACAAGAAATGTTGTAATAGCAGCATCTTTAGCGACTATTCTTTTATCCTATGAGTCGAAATACTCATGCCTAAATTATATTTTTTTAGTAAAGCTTAGCTGTAAAATGCTTTTGCGTCGTAAAGGGTTTCATCGCTAATTTCTGGGATACCTTTAGAAATAGCGTATTTCTCTGTATTTGTTTTGACTTTACCTCTTACAAAAAATGGAACCTTTGTTAATTCGGCTCTACCAGATTCAGTCCACATAATTACCTCTTTATTTTTATTTCCTTCTTTCCCTTTCGAATTTATATGATCCTTAACTTTTGTAGCAGTATGACCCAAGTGACTTTGATGGCCATCAACAAATTCAAAATCATGTTTAAACATATCAATAAGATGTTCTTCTAAACCCATCATTAGTGGATGTACCCAGTCATCAAAAATTACATTTGCCCCTTCCCATCCCATTTGAGGGCTGTATCTAGCAGGAACATCTTGAACATGCATTGGAGTACTTATTACTGAGCAAGGTATGCCAAGCCTTTTTGCACTATGTCTTTCCATCTGTGTACCTAGAACTAATTCAGGCGCAGCTTTTTTCATCGCATCTTCCACTTCTAGGTAGCTATTAGTGATTAGTGCTTCTATATTTAAATCCTTAGCAGCAGATCTTACTTGTCTTGCCATTTCTCTGCTGTAGGTTCCTAGACCTACGACTTCAAAGCCTAATTCATCTTTGGCAATTTTGGCTGCTGCGATAGCATGAGTACCGTCACCAAAGATAAAAACCCTTTTCCCCGTCAAATAATTAGAATCAACTGACTTTGAATACCATGGAAGTTTTGACTTGTGCTCTAGTTCTCCTTTATTCGTTAAAGGGAGGTCAAGCTTTTCATGAACTTCATGAATAAAATTAATAGTATTTTTTATACCAATTGGAATAGTAGTGGTATATTCCATTCCGCAATTACGCTTAAGCCATTCACAAGAAATCTCAGCAATCTCTTGATATAGACAAACATTAATATCAGCATCAGTTAATCTCTCAATATCTTTTGGACTTGAACCGAGTGGTGCAACTACATTAGTATCAATACCTTGCTCTGAAAGTATACGTTGAATCTCGATTACATCATCTCTGCATCTAAATCCTAACAATGTAGGGCCTAATATATTAACTTTAGGTCTTCGACCTAAAGACTTCCATCTTTGAGGGTTGATTTTATCAATTTCATTTACCTTATCTTTTAAAAGAGTTCTAATTATTTGATAAAAGGTTTCTGACGCTCCCCAGTTTTCTTTTTTGCTGTAAGCAGGAAGTTCAAGGTTGACAATTGGAATATCAAAACCCATACCCTTAGCAAGAGCTCCCGGCTGATCTTGTATTAGTTCAGCAGTACAACTTTCTCCAACTAAAAGGGTTTTTGGTTTAAATCTTTCAACTGCCTCAGTAATATTCCTTTTAACTAATTCGGCTGTATCTCCTCCTAAATCTCTAGCTTGAAACGTTGTATAAGTTACAGGAGGTCTCTGACCTCTTCTCTCAATCATTGTAAAAAGGAGATCTGCATAAGTATCTCCTTGAGGAGCATGTAGTACGTAATGAATATCTTTCATTGATGAAGCCACTCTCATTGCACCTACATGAGGAGGCCCTTCATATGTCCAAAGTGTTAATTCCATAATTTAATGAGTCGCTAATGTTTTGGATGTAAGTATTTGATTCCTTTTTAAAGGCCTTGAGAAAAGTCCAGCCAAGTCAGCTGCTTGATCAATTCCGTGTATTGGGCTAAATACCATTTCTATAGACCATTTTGTACTAATACCCTCTGCTTCCAGTGGGTTGGCTAAACCCATCCCACAAACTACCAAGTCAGGACTTGAAGCTCTAACACGATCAAGTTGTTTCTCTACATGCTGACCTTCAACTATTTTTGTGTCATCCGGTAATAAATTAAGCTCCTTATCCATCAAATCTTTATTTAAATAGGGAGTTCCAACTTCAATTAGCTCCATTCCACATTCGTTATGTAAAAATCTTGCTAATGAAATCTCAAGTTGTGATTCAGGTAAAAGGAATAATTTTTTCCCTCTTAATATTTCAGTATGTTTTTCTAGTGCCTGCCTTGCTCTATTAGCTAAAGGAGCAATTACCTCATGAACTTTTAGTTCATTAATTTTAAAAGCATCTGCTCCAGCTAAAAACCATTTAGTGCTCCCCTCTACACCTAATGGAAATGGAGCATAAATTATCTTACAACCACGATGCTTAAGATCCCTGATAGTATCACTTAAATATGGTTGAGTTAATAAAACCTTTGTGTTCTTTCCGATTTTTGGTAATTCAGTTGATTGCCTTGGCGGAAAACTTTCAACATTATTTATCCCAATTTGATTGAAAATCTTCTTGAATCTATCTTCGACATTATTAGCTAATGTCCCAACTAATAATAATTTCTCATCATCTGTCGATTCCATTAAGGGTACTAGAGCTTTTAATGCGCCATCTTCTCCTTGTGTAAATGTAGTTTCGATCCCACTACCTGAGTAGTTCACAAACCTTACTTGACCTAAAAATTGTTTATTTAATTTGTCAGCAACAGTTGCAAGATCAAGTTTAATAACTTCGCTAGGGCAAGAACCAACTAGGAAAAGAGTCTTTATTTCAGGTCTCCTAGAAATAAGATCATTTACTACTCTATCGAGTTCTTCGTGAGCATCGGCAAGACCAGCAAGATCTTTCTCTTCAAGAATAGCTGTACCAAATCTTGGTTCAGCAAAAATCATTACCCCTGCAGCACTTTGGATTAAATGTGCGCATGTTCTTGATCCAACAACCAGAAAAAATGCATCTGGCATTCTTCTGTGTAACCAAACTATTGAAGTTAGTCCACAAAAGACTTCTCTTGGCCCTGTTTCTTTATTAAGTTCTACTTTACTCATTAAAAATATTTAGAGCTTATCCTTTAAGCTTGCATAAACTTTTTAATTTAAGAAAGTAATTAATAAGTTCTCTTACAAAATGCACACATTTAAAAAACTTATATGAATGTTTAAATACTTAAATGAGAATTATTCAATAGACTTTTTATGGGTGTTTTTAATTTCTGTAGAAGGAATTTCCTTGACTTGTTTTTGAAATCCTCCATACATTTCTAGCTATTTTCGTAGCTAATAATCCTGCTCTTTCTAACTTAGATTTCCCTGGCTTTGCTCCAATTAAGGCTGTCACTTCTGATGTAGTTAAAGGTGCTCCGGTATTAATAGCTAATTGCGTTAACTCCAATCTATCTCTAAGGTTCTTAAGATTTACTTTCTCTATAGTATCTTCTTCTAACCAACTAAAAGATGGATCTTTCTGAGATAGTTTTTGCATCAAGCTTAAGCTTACTAATCCAAGAGTTTGATCAGGAGTTAATTCTTTTTCAGTAAAAGAAACATTTGGTTCTTTTTTTTGAGATGTTCCCATGAAAATCCATATCTTTTACTTGAAGTTATCGTTTTGTGGGCAGCATGCAAGTAAATTTAATAGAAAAAAGGAACCATTATCCGTTATAGTCTCGTGAATGGAACCAACTTCTAGCTTTAATAGAGGGGAACGAAAAAAAGGAAGTTCTCTTGTCACAGGATCTGAGGTGCAATCTCAGGCCAGTGGAGCTAGCTGTTTTATTACGACTGATTCAGAAAAATCTTTGGTATCCAGACAAGCAAGTCAAGTTGAGCAAATTGAGTTGAGAACATATGTTTTTTTAGATTCTCTGCAACCTCAATTAGCGGCATATATGGGAACGGTGAGTAGAGGTTTTTTACCTATTCCTGGGGATTCATGTCTTTGGATGGAAGTTTCTCCTGGGATGGCCGTTCATAGAGTTACTGATATTGCATTAAAAGCAAGTAATGTAAGACTTGGACAAATGATTGTTGAAAGAGCATTTGGATCTCTAGCTCTTTACCATAAAGATCAAAGCACAGTTTTACATTCTGGTGATGTCGTTCTAGATGCTATTGGAAGTGAAGTTAGAAAAAGAACAAAACCTTCAACAAGTTGGACTGAAGTTATTCGAGCTATTACTCCAGATCATGCCGTTTTGATAAATAGACAAAACAGAAGTGGATCAATGATTCAATCTGGAATGAGCATGTTCATATTAGAAACCGAACCAGCTGGTTATGTTTTGAAAGCAGCAAATGAAGCTGAAAAAGCATCTAATATAACCGTTGTTGATGTTAAGGCAGTTGGAGCTTTTGGTAGATTAACTCTTGCCGGGAAAGAAGGGGATGTAGAAGAAGCGGCAGCTGCGGCCATAAGAGCAATTGAAGAAATTTCAAATTATTGATAATTTTTTATTTCAAGCCAATTTCATTTTTTAAAAAAGGAGACATAATTTTTGCTGCTTTACCCCTGCTTCCTAATTTACTAAGTTGAGATTGAGATAGCTCTCCGTAAACACAGTTTGCTTCTTTAACCCAAAAAATAGATTCGAATTCTCCATTTGGGTATTTTGGGTTCTTAAGAATTTCTCCCCAACATATTCCTGTGGTCTCTTTAACTAAGTTTCCCAAAGGATCACATAAAACCATACAACTTATAAATCTTGCACTTCTATATGGGCTTTCACTAAGTTCATTAATTAATTTTTTAACTTTTTCATCATTTGTTTTGGCATATCTCGCAGAATATATACCTGGCCGACCATCTAAATAATCCACCTCAAGACCCGAATCATCAGCTAATGCCCATGTTTTTGTCTCTAAAGAAGCTGCTTTAGCTTTTAATAAGGCGTTCTCAAAGTAATTAGAGCCAGTCTCTTCTACATTTAAATATTCCGGTTGTTTCTCTACTTTTAAAGACAAAACATCTAACATTTCTGAAATTTCAGATACCTTTCTCTGATTACCACTAGCAATAGTAAGTACTGGAATAGTCAAAACAGTTAATTTATTTAATTTGAGAATATTATCTTACTTCAAAGATTGACGTGATACGGAGACAGGAAAGGTTGAACATTCCACACCTGTGTAGACAGGGCCTGCCTCGTACTGAGATAACTTAATGTAAATTTTTAATTAACACAACAGTATGTTTTGATGCTCTAACTAATTATCATAAGGATTAATATATCAATAATACCAAGGGTGATAAGTTTATCTTATGAATGATAGAAAAAAGATTAATAGAGTTTTTAGGTAAAAACACTTGACTTATAAGTACTCAATGGACCATTCTTGCAAACGAACATTCCACATTTAGTAATTTAGTAGGCAATGGCTACAGAAACAATGGGTATCGCTCTCGGCATGATCGAGACACGCGGACTTGTACCTGCAATTGAAGCAGCAGACGCAATGACCAAGGCAGCAGAAGTTCGTCTTATTGGTCGTGAATTCGTTGGTGGCGGTTATGTCACAGTATTAGTAAGAGGCGAAACAGGAGCAGTTAACGCAGCTGTTAGAGCTGGTGCTGATGCTTGTGAAAGAGTTGGTGACGGATTAGTTGCAGCTCACATTATCGCTCGTCCTCATAGAGAAGTTGAACCTGCTCTTGGCAATGGTGAATTTCTTGGTCAAAAGGACTAATTAAGTAAAGCAAGATTTATAAATTTTGCACAATAATTATTTTCCCTACACAGACCTAAATTTATCCTTATGAGTAAGAAGTATGATGCAGGGGTAAAGGAGTACAGAGATACCTACTGGACTCCTGAATATGTACCCCTAGACACCGATTTATTAGCCTGTTTCAAATGTACAGGTCAAGAAGGTGTTCCAAGAGAAGAAGTTGCAGCGGCTGTTGCAGCTGAATCTTCAACAGGTACTTGGTCAACAGTTTGGTCCGAGTTACTTACAGACTTAGAATTTTATAAAGGACGTTGTTATCGAATAGAAGACGTTCCTGGAGATCCTGAAGCTTTTTATGCTTTTATTGCATATCCTTTAGATCTTTTTGAAGAAGGTTCTATCACAAACGTATTAACATCTCTAGTAGGAAACGTTTTTGGATTTAAAGCTTTAAGACATTTACGTCTAGAAGATATTAGATTCCCAATCGCTTTCATCAAAACTTGCGGTGGTCCACCAAATGGAATCGTAGTTGAAAGAGATCGTTTAAACAAATACGGAAGACCTCTTCTTGGTTGTACCATTAAACCTAAATTAGGATTATCTGGTAAAAACTATGGTCGAGTTGTATATGAGTGTCTTAGAGGCGGTCTTGATTTAACGAAGGATGATGAGAATATTAATTCTCAACCATTCCAGCGTTGGAGAGAAAGATTTGAGTTTGTTGCAGAGGCGGTAAAGCTTGCCCAGCAAGAAACTGGAGAAGTTAAAGGTCACTATTTAAACTGTACTGCTAACACTCCTGAAGAACTCTATGAAAGAGCCGAATTTGCAAAAGAACTAGATATGCCAATCATCATGCATGATTATATAACTGGTGGTTTTACTGCAAATACTGGATTAGCAAACTGGTGTCGTAAAAATGGCATGCTTCTGCATATTCACAGAGCTATGCATGCTGTTATAGATAGACATCCAAAGCATGGTATCCATTTCAGAGTTCTAGCAAAATGTTTAAGACTCTCCGGAGGAGATCAATTACATACTGGAACTGTTGTTGGAAAACTAGAAGGTGATCGTCAAACAACTCTTGGTTACATCGATAACTTAAGAGAGTCATTTGTTCCTGAAGATAGATCAAGAGGTAACTTCTTTGATCAAGATTGGGGTTCAATGCCTGGAGTATTTGCCGTCGCATCAGGTGGTATCCACGTTTGGCATATGCCTGCACTTTTAGCGATTTTTGGAGATGATTCTTGTCTTCAGTTTGGTGGAGGAACACATGGTCATCCATGGGGTTCAGCTGCTGGAGCTGCAGCGAACAGAGTCGCTTTAGAAGCTTGTGTTAAAGCACGTAATGCAGGTCGCGAAATCGAAAAAGAGAGTAGAGACATTCTTATGGAAGCTGCTAAGCATAGTCCTGAATTAGCTATTGCTCTTGAGACTTGGAAGGAAATCAAGTTTGAGTTTGATACCGTCGACAAGCTTGACGTTCAAGGTTAAACCAAATTTCAAAATTGAGGAGATTCTTTTTCTCCTCAAACTTCTACAAATCTCGTACTATTTACGAGTAATTTTCATTCACATTTAGATTAATTATGCCTTTCCAGAGCACAGTAGGCGACTATCAAACAGTTGCAACCCTGGAAACATTCGGTTTCTTACCACCGATGACCCAGGAAGAAATATATGATCAAATTGCATACATAATTGCTCAAGGTTGGAGTCCTGTAATTGAGCATGTTCACCCTAGTGGAAGTATGCAAACTTATTGGTCTTATTGGAAACTCCCATTCTTTGGGGAAAAAGATCTTAACTTGGTTGTAAGTGAATTAGAGGCATGTCATAGAGCATACCCTGATCATCATGTGAGAATCATCGGCTACGATGCTTACACTCAAAGCCAAGGAACAGCTTTTGTAGTTTTCCAAGGACGCTAAATCTACTTTATGTAGTAAATATCTTTCTCCAAAAAAAAATTGGAGAAAGTTTTTTTTAAGAGTTTTTTAAAGAGTTTTAAATTTGAAGATTATGTCAAAAAAAACCAGTAGAGAGATTGCACTAGAAAGAAGAAAGGCCATGAGTGATAGCGGAAAAAAAGCTGCTGCTTATTCTTCCACTACTCAAGATAGAGTTCGATCTTCTCAAGATATACAGATTTCTGGTACTCAGTCTTCTTCTAAAAATCAAAATATTATTAAATCCGCTAAAAAACATATTCCAAAAACTCAGATAAATAGAAAGTCAGCTTCAACAACTTTATCTAGTAAAGAGTTAGTTATAGAGAGAAGAAAAGCAATGTCTACTCATGGGAAATCAGCTGTAGCTTCATCTGATAGAACTCGTACTGATGTTAAAAAAGAAATTCCTGTAAAAGAAGTTAAATCAACTGCTTTTAAAAATCAAGAAATTCACGACTCAAATAATACAGAAACTAAAACACTAAAACCAAACGTCAAAAGAAGAATTAATCAGAAGAGAAAACCTATTGCTAATACAAGTAGAGATATTGTTTTAGCAAGAAGAGAAGCTCAATCTAAGCATGGTAAATCAGCATCTAAACAAAATACTAGTGCAGCTTCTTTAGCTAGAAGGGGAGATCCAGATTTAAGTAGTAGAGAAATTTCTCAGAGAGTAAGAGAGCTACGAAGTAAAACCGGTGCTACTGGTAGTAATAAAGGTAATGGGAAATGCAGACCATGTGGTCCAAATAAAAATGGAGCCAAACAAAATATTGCTGATGCAAGCTGGAAAGTTGGCAAAAGTGAAACTGATTCAGGTCAAATAGTTACTGGAACACAAGCCAATAGATCTCTAAAAACTACAGGTAATGAAGCAAGTACATGTAGAACAGTTACTGGTACCCAATATATGGGAGCAGATGTGATTGATCAATTTTGTCAAGATAGACCAAGTTATAAACAACCACTAAGATCTACTGTTACCTCAACAACATCAGGTAATAAAGTAACGGGAAATGAAGTTGGTAGATCTGAGAGGGTCACAGGCGATGAGCCAGGAACTTGTAAAAACCTAACAGGTACTGAATATGTATCTGCTAATCAATCGCAGAAGTATTGTGGTGATGTTCCAAAAAATCCTTCAAAGGTTAAACATAGTACTACAACTGATGGATTAAAAGTCTCTGGATCGCTTCCTGGTAGATCAACCCTAGTTACTGGAGATGAATCAGGTTCTGGACATCAATTAACTGGAGATCAATATCTTGGCTCTGAACCAAATCCAAAAGGTAAAGCATTTGAAAAAGTAGGCACTTACAACACTCTTAATGGGAATAACGTAACTGGTACAGGGGTAGGAAGATCAGACCTTATGACAGGTAATGAACATGGGAGTTGCAAGAATGTAACTGGTGATGAATACATAGGATCTCAGCAATATGAGAAGTTTTGCGGTTCAAAACCAAAACCAGAAGCTAGGAAAGTAGGTTTAAGTCTTTCTTCAAAGTCTAATTTGATAAGTGGGACTATGACAGGAAGATCAAAAACAGTAACTGGAGATGAACCAGGTTCTTGCAAAGTGTTAACAGGAACACCATACGCAGGCTTAGATCAGATAAATGAAAATTGTAGTACTGAAACTTCTGAAGATGTTAAATTCCAGGCAACAGTTAATTCTGGAAATAATTCAAATGCCAGACTTACAGGACAGCAACCAGGAATTGGCGGAGTAATGACAGGTGCTAAGAAAGGCGCTTGTAAGAATCTAACAGGAACTCCCTATATTGGTGGAGATCAGTTCTCAACAGCTTGTGATAATCCTCCACATGATACTGAGTATGCGAATCCGGAAAAGTCACCAGGTAATTCTTGGAACGAATTTTCTGTTAAGTCACCATCAAGAGAAAAATATTTAGAAAAACATACTCAAGGCGTTACCGGTAATGAATATGAAAATGGTTCAAAGATAACAGGACCTTTTGATATGGCTGTAGATAAAGTCACTGGAACTGAAAAATTCAGATTCGAACCGAATAAAAATATTACTTATAAACAAAAAATGCAAATTGAAGAGGCAGATCGTGCTGCAAAGACACCAGAAAAAAGAGTTGCATCTAGGATTACTGGTGAAGGTCAATCAGTGGGAAACGTAACTGGGGATGATTGGGATCGTGGTGATAAGGTAACAGGAACAGAGGGTGTTTCTTCTAGAAAGAGAAATCCATCAAGAGCAGGAAACATGAGTGCAATGCCCCCTTTAGAAGTTAAAAGAAATGAGGAAACAGAAAAACCAGATTTCTTGATAACAGGATCTAGTGGTAATACTCGTGATGGACAACTTGTTACCTTTTCAGGTGGTGCCAGAGGTTAAGTAAATAATGCCTTTAAGAGGACTGGCTAAAGCCAAGAACTTCACATTGGGGCCAACAGCTCCAATGAAAACTTTTACTGAAAATATTCATATACAAACTAAAGAATCAAATGACATAAGAAATCCTGAAAAGTCTCATACATTAACTAATAATATTCAAAATGAAAATTTATATAGGTATGAAAGCAAAATAAAAAGTGACTTTGACGAAATTGTTCCAACTCTAAAGGAAATTGCCCGAATACAACATCATGAAGATTTTATAAATACGGCTCAGAAAATATCAAGAAAAAATTTGGGAATAGATTTACCCCTTCATGTATTAGATAAATCTTGGGTTAAACCTATTGATATGAGAGCTCTATATGCATGGTGTGCTTTCAAACAACATGAGAAACTAAGTGACAATTTTTTTAAAAATGATCCTCTTGAAGGTGCTGCTGGGAGTAGAAGTGCGGAAGAGTTTGAAAAATTTCTTTTAGATTGTGGGATACATTTACTTGATATAACTCCTTGTTCTGATGGGCGATTAGCACATTCAGTAGCCTATGTTATGAGAATACCATTTAGTTCAGTAAGAAGAAGATCTCATGCTGGGGCACTGTTTGATATTGAAAATACTGTTAATCGATGGGTAAAAACTGAACATAAAAGATATAGAGAGAATATACCTAATGAAGCTCATAAAGATACTAGATACTTAAAAGTTGTGACTTATCATTTTAGCTCTGTGGATCCTTTTCATCAGGGATGCGCAGCTCATGGGAGTAATGACGAATTAGCTGCAGAAGAAGGTAGAAATAGACTATATGCTTTCAAAGAGTCTGTAGAGAACAGCTTTTGCTGCGGAGCTTCTGTGGATTTAATGTTGATTGGACTTGATACAGACACTGATTCATTGAAAATACATTTGTCAACTAGCGATGGAGGTATAGATTTAAAAAAAACTATTTCTACTTTAGAAATTTATAATTCAACAATAAACTTTTCAAATGAGGATGCAGAGAGAGAAATCTGTCAGACAATTTCTAAGCAATCTTCCAAAGATAAACTCCAAGGAATAGAAAAATTTATCTATAGATTAGTAGTCAATAATATTTCTCAAATTGATTATGTGAAGAATTTTTATAATGGTTCATATGAAGATATTGGTCATGCAGAGAGGTTTATTGGAGTTGGTATAGGTTTCAAAGAAGTACATCTCAGAAATTTAACTTATTTTTCTCATTTAGATACTGTCGAAGAAGGGGCGCCAGATTTAGATGTAGGAGTGAAAATTTTTACTGGATTAAATGTTTCAAAAGATCTACCTATTCCAGTAGTAATAAGATTTGATTACTCTGGCAAAGTACCCGGAGCAAAAGAGAGGGCAATAAAAGATTGTGAAAGAGTGAACAATGCGATATCAATTAGATATAAAAATTTAGTTGATCAAGGTTTGTTGCATACTTGCTCTACTATTAGAGATAGGGACAAAATTCATTCCGCCCAAATTATTGGAATGTCTTTAGATAAAAAAACAGAGGAGGCTCACTAGTTATGTTAATTTGTAAGGTTGTAAAACCACTTGTTTCTACCAATAGGATTCCTGGTTTTGAACATAAGCATCTGCAGGTTGTATTAGATGGTTCTTCTAATAAAGTTGCAGTAGATGCTGTTGGCTGTAAGCCAGGAGACTGGGTAATTTGTGTTGGAAGTTCTGCTGCTAGAGAAGCTGCAGGAAGCAAATCTTATCCAAGTGATTTAACGATTGTTGGAATAATAGATCATTGGGATCCTGATAATTCAAAAAACTAGGAGGATAGAAATTATGGAAATAATGAAGGTATTAGGAAGAATGGTATGTACTCAAAGAGTCGCTGGCTTAGGTCATATGAATTTACGAATTTTGGAAAATAATAAGGGAAAGAAATTAGTTGCTGTTGATCCTGTTGGCGCTAGAGAAGGTAACTGGGTTTTTACTGCTAGTGGCTCTGCTGCGAGATTTGCTTGCCCTAATCCAGAAGTTCAAACCGATTTAACTATTGGCGGTATTATTGATTATTGGGAGAATGATTAAATACTTCAACTAAAAAATGTTATTGATGAACTTTATTAAATGTATAGTGTAATTAATACTGAATAAAGAATTTAATGTGGAATGAAAGAGAATCACCTTTGAGAATTGAAAAAAGATTTGAATTTGAGGAATACTCAAAAATAAGTAAATTCATCGGGAAAATTGAGAAATTATGTAAAGAAAAGGATATCTATCCAAATATCAGTTTTGGTAAAAACTTTGTTAGTCTTTCAATATTTTTAGATAGTAAAGAAATATCTACTAAGGAAAAAGACTTTTCAAAGGATATAGATAAATTTTATTTAGAAGATTAATCCTTTAATAATTATTGGGCTTAGCAATATCTCTTTTGATTAAAGCCATTAAATATGTAGGGGCTTTATATCTTCCTGGTAGACATCTATTTAAAGTTTCCAGATGCCCCCAGCATACTGTCTTTTCTATATCTTTAACTGAGTTACCTTTTAATATTAATAGTCTTAGAGCTTTACAAAATAAGGGATAGCCTGCTTCTAATTCATCTATATTAAGCTTTGCTGCTGACATAGACTAAAGAGGAATAACCAATTAATAATCTATACAAATATGGTGCAGATTTGGATCATATTTCAAATTTCTCAATAATTAGAAATTAATCTAGAAATGCAACGCAATCTATTTCAACTAAAACTCCTTTAGGTAGAGATGAAACTTCCACACAGGCCCTTGCTGGAGGATGCTCTACATTGAAAAAATCACTATATATTTTATTGACAATTTGAAAATTACTGAGGTCGGTTAAGTAAATATTTGTTTTTATTACATCCTCTATTTTTGCTCCACCAGCTTTAAGAACTGCTGCGAGATTTTTCAAAACTTGAATAGTTTCCTTCTCTATATCACCTAAACATGTTATTTCATTTAAAGCTGGGTCTATAGCAATTTGACCAGAACAATAGATAAAATCCCCAGCTTTTATTGCTTGATTATAAGGTCCTACTGGATTTGGAGCATTTGATGTTTTAATTACTTGTTTGGGGGACATTTGTTTAAGAAGATACCTATCTATTTAAACCCATAAATCTTTATTTGCTCTTAAAAAAGTAAATTCTTCTAGATTTTTTGCTCTTAAGAAAAGGTTTATTTTCATCTCTTCATCAAGTAAAAATGGAATTGTCAATTCATTAAGAGAAAGCTTTTTTTCAACTTCCGAAAGTTTATTTTTTATATCTTGATCTTTTGGTTTGAGATTCAAGGCCCACAATATATTTGCCTTTGTATATTCATGTGCACAATATATGAGAGTATTTTTTGGTAAAGATTTGATTCTTTCTAGTGAAGAATACATTTGTTGATAAGTTCCCTCAAAAATTCTTCCACAGCCTCCAGAAAATAATGTGTCACCAATAAAAAGAACAGGATTTTCCCCATTCAAAAAGAAGGCAATGTGTGTGCTTGTATGTCCTAATACTTCAATTATTTTTACTTCTTGACCTAAAATATTCAAAGTTTCTCCATCTTCTACAGATATATTTTGAAAAGGTATTCGCTTTTTTTCTTTGGAGGAAGCAATCACCTTTACATTTGGCCATCTTTCAATAAGAGACTTGGTCCCTCCAATATGGTCTGAATGATGATGAGTTTGCAAAATAGCTTCTAAGTGAAAATTGTTTTCATTTATATATCTAATAACTGGTTCGTGAACAGATGGATCTACAACCACAACGGATTTATCTTTTACCAACAACCAAATGACGTTATCACTTAAAACTCTAAGTCCGATTATATTTCGAGCTTTATTAAATTCCATTATTAACTTAGAATGAAGAATCCTTGGAAGAAATTGATCTATGTTTACTATAGCTTTACCAAAAGGAGCTTTGTTAAAAGATTCAATTTCAACTTTTAAAAGAGCTGGGTTAGATTTCTCTGATGCGTTGGACGAAAATAATAGATCATTAACCTTTGAATCTAATTGCAAACGGGCAAAAGCTTTATTAGTAAGAAATGGAGATGTGCCTGTTTATGTAAGTTATGGTCAGGCTGATTTGGGTATTGTTGGGTATGACGTTTTACGAGAATCTGAATTAAAAGTCGCAAAGTTATTAGATTTAGGGTTTGGTGGTTGTCATATGTCGTTGGCGGTTAAGAAAAATAGCAATTATTCAAAACCAACTGATCTTCCAGCGAATTGTAAAGTAGCAAGTAAATTTATGAAAACAGCAAGATCTTATTTTGAAGAATTAAATATTCCTGTAGAAATAGTTCATTTGACAGGGTCAGTCGAGCTTGGTCCTATTACAGGTATGGCAGAGGCAATAGTTGATTTGGTGGCAACTGGAAAGACTCTTAAAGAGAATGGTTTAATTAAAATAGATGATCTTTACTATTCGACTGCAAGACTAATTGGAAATCCTTTATCTATGAGGTTAGATGATAATCATCTCAGAGATACTATTTTATCAATAGAATCAACTAATGCTTTATAGAAGATTAGCTAAATGTTTTTTAAAGATTTTAGAAGGATTAAAAAGTTAGGTAAATATTTAACTAAAGATAAAAAAACAATCTATCTAATCTTGATAGTTTTGTTACCTGTTTCTTTCTCTGGAGCTATTCAACCATTATTAGTTGGTCAAGCAATTACCATTCTCAAGAACGAAACTACAGATGTTTGGCTAAGTAAAACTTTTTTTGGGCAGTCAATAAATGCCATAATCCTAACTTTATTTATAACTGTTCTATTTAGGTTGGTTTTGCAAGGATACCAAACTTACAATATCCAAGCTGTGGGTCAACGTTTGACAGCAAGGATAAGAAGAGAACTTTTTGATCATTCAATATCTTTATCTCTTAAGTATCACGATAAAATGCCTGTAGGTAAATTATTAACGAGATTAACAAATGATGTTGATGCTTTAGCCGAGGTTTTTGGTAGTGGAGCCGTTGGAGTGATTGCTGACTTTGTAAGTCTAATAGTAATTTCTTTGACAATGCTTTCAATTGATCGAGGGCTTGCCATCTTATTGTTATTGACTCAGATTCCAGTTTCATATTTCATTATTTGGCTTCAAAAACGCTATAGAAAGGCCAATTATCAAGTAAGAGAAGAGTTGTCTCAACTCAACTCTGATTTTCAAGAAAATCTTCAAGGTCTAGAAGTTGTTCAGATGTTTAGAAGAGAAGCTTTTAATAGTAAGAAATTTTCTAATACTGGAGTTGCTTACAAAAAAGCAGTAAATGGAACTATATTTTATGACAGCAGCATTTCAGCATTTATAGAGTGGATTTCGCTTGCCGCAGTTTCCTTGGTTTTAGCAGTTGGAGGTTATCTTGTTACCTCTGGAAATATTGGTTTAGGGACATTAACAACTTTCATTTTATATTCTCAAAGACTTTTTGAACCCTTAAGGCAGCTTGCAGAGAGATTTACTCAGATTCAAGGAGGCCTTACAGCTGTTGAGAGAATAAATGAATTATTAGATGAAGAAATTCAAATTAAAGACTCAATTTCTGCAAAGAATTTTTCAAAAGATGTTCAAACTACAAATAAGGAATTTAAGGGTAAGATTGAATTCAAGAATGTTAATTTCTTCTACAAAGAGGGAGAACATATTATAAAGAATCTATCTTTTTTGATCAATCCTGGAGAGCATGTAGCTTTTGTAGGACCAACTGGTTCTGGTAAAACAACAATAATTAGATTGTTATGTAGATTGTATGAACCTCAATCAGGTGAAATTTTAATTGATGACATAAATATAAAAGATATTCCTTTAGCAACCCTTAGAAATATGTTGGGAGTAGTTCTACAAGATACTTTTATCTTTAGTGGAAATGTTGCTGATAATTTGAAACTAAATGCCAATATAGACAACCTTGAATTAGAAAATCTTTGTACAGAATTAGGTTTGGAAAATTTGTTAAAAAAATTACCAGAGGGTTTGAACACTTTTCTAAGAGAAAGAGGTGGAAATCTCTCTTCCGGCGAAAGACAACTTCTTTCAGTAGCAAGAGTAGCGATTAGAAATCCGATTATTTTAATAATGGACGAAGCTACAGCATTTATGGATCCCTCTACAGAGGCTACTTTGCAGAAGGATCTTGAGAGAATCCTGTCAAAAAGAACAGCATTAGTAATAGCTCACAGACTCGCAACTATTGAAAGTTCTGATAAGATTTTAGTTTTAAAAGGGGGATCATTAGTTGAGGAGGGAACACATAGTGAATTAAGACTGAAAAAAGGGTTATATTTTCAGCTCTCTGAACTTCAACAAAAAGGATTTGCGAATTTTTAATGATTTTTAGAAACCAAGGCTCATCAATAAAGAAATCGAACAGTATATCGAGAGATGAACTTGTAAATATCTATGGTTTCAATTCTTATGAATTCACTCAAAAAAATAAGGAAGAAATTTTTGTATGTAGTAAAAGTAAAGAGTTAGATCTAATAGAGTTAGATCAACTTTTGCAAACTGTTGGTTGGAGCAGACGACCAATCAGGAGAGTTAAAAGAGCTTTGGATTTTAGTATTTTGGTGGTTGGTTTGTGGCGTCATGACGATAAATTCCCTAGGCTAGTAGGCTTTGCAAGATGCACTGGTGATGGAATTCTCGAAGCAACAGTTTGGGATGTGGCGGTTAATCCTGTTTATCAAGGACTAGGATTGGGGAAAGAATTAATGAAATATATCCTAAAAGAATTAAAAAATATTGGCATTTCAAAAGTTACTCTTTTTGCTGATGCAGAAGTGGTTTCATTTTACAAAAGACAAGGTTGGATTTTAGAACCAAGAGGCTCTAAATGCGCTTTTTGGTATGCAAATTAATTATTTTTGTAGTAGTCAGAATATATAGATTTTGTCGATTCGCCTTTTAACCATCTTTTTCTAAAACTCCAGTTCTTGATTGCTTGGAGAAAAATATTACTTCTTTCCCATTTCCTTGAACTTGTAAAAAGAGGTAAATTTAATTGCTTTAAATCTTTTTTCTTATTTAATCGCCTTAAAAAATCTATGTCCTCCATTAAAGAAATCTTTCTAAAACCATTATTCTTAAGATAAATAGATCTATGAATAATTAAACCTTGGTCTCCATACGGTTCTTTGAAATATTTACTTCTAAAATTAACAAGTATCTCGAGGACTCTGTAAATTATCTTTTTGTCATTAACTTTAAATTTAAAATAGTAAATATAATTTTCATCTCCCTTTAAAACCGAGTTTATTTTTGTAAACCAATCATGAGTTAATCTAGTGTCAGCATGTAAAAATATGAGCCAGTCTCCTTTTGATTTTTTAGCACCCATATCTAATTGTAAACCTCGATTTCTTTCTTTGGATTTATATACTTTAGCCCCATAAATATTAGCTACATCAATAGTTTTATCTTTACTACCGCCGTCAACAATAATTATTTCCCCCTGTTTCTGAATAATAGATAAGTCTGAAAGCAATAATGGCAAATTATTTGCTTCATTTATAGTTGGAATGATAATTGAGATTTTAGACAAGTTGATTACTTTCTATTTTCAATATCAACTATTGTATCTATATCTATTTTTTTATCTAAAAACTTATATTGCAATTTTATGGAGGCAAAATTATCAATTGTTTTTTGAAGAACATTCTCTTTACTCCACTTAATATTTATAAAAGGTAAATGTAGATGTTTAGATATTATTTTTTCTGATAAACCAATAAGCCAATAACCTCCATCATTTGATGGTCCTAAAATAAGATCATTTTGTTTTAACTCTTTGATAGTATTCAATAAATCTAGATGGCATAAATCTGGTAGGTCAGTACCAATAAAAATAATATTTTTTATTTTATTTTGAGTACAAAATTTTTTGTTGATAATTATTTGCCTTTTCATTTTTTCTCCCAAGCAGCCTTTTCCCTGTAAATTAAACATTTTAACGCCTAATTCTTTAGAGAATCTTCTACAACTTTTTTTCCCTAAACCAGATATAGCTATAGAAATATCAATTGGTTTAATTTTTTGGAGAGATTTGGCGACGGAAATAGTGTGTTTGGTCATCACACTTTGTACTTTTGCAGAATTACTTTTACCTATATCTCTCGATAATCTTGTTTTGCATCTTCCAAAACCATGCCATTTTGCCATGATAATAAGTAATGCCTTATCCAATACTTCAGTGAGACTTACTATATAATTATAAGTCGATAAAAATATAAAATTTATTCTTATAAATTTAGATCATGCTTTGTTAAAAATTTTTAAATTTGTTGTGATCTTGTGATTTGATAATGGCCAATTATTAAATTCCAACTAGATTAATAATCTAGAGAATAAAATTTTGCAAGCAACTAATCCTATTTGGACGGAAGTTCAACAATTACTCCAAAAAACTTTAAGTAAGCCTTCATTTGAGACATGGATAAGGCCTGCTAGATTTAATTGCTTTGAGAATGGCCTGTTGACCTTAATCGCTCCAAATACATTTTCTAGTGATTGGTTAAGAAAGAATTATCTTGAAACTATCGAAAAAGCTGCAAAAGAAATTTGCGGTCATGATGTGAAAGTTGTTTTTAAATCCGAAACAAATACCAGCAGCGATTTAACAAATAAAGATAATCTCAATGAACAGAACATTAATCATAAAACAAAATCTTTTTCTAATAATAGCCAAGATAATTCTTCAAAAAATCAATTCAAAAATCCTAACGGTTTAAATTTACGCTACGTCTTTAAAAGATTTGTTGTAGGTCCAAATAGTAGATTGGCTCATGCAGCATCTTTAGCAGTTGCTGAATCTCCTGGGAGAGAATTTAATCCATTATTTATTTGTGGTGGAGTAGGTCTTGGTAAAACTCATTTAATGCAAGCAATAGGTCATTATCGAGTAGAAATAGATCCAGAAGCTAAAGTCAAATATGTATCTACAGAGACTTTTACTAACGATGTAATTAGTGGCATCAGAAGAGATGGAATGACAGCTATTCGAGATAAATATAGAAATGTAGATTTGATTTTAATAGATGATATACAGTTCTTAGAAGGTAAAGAGTATACGCAGGAAGAATTCTTTCATACTTTTAACGCTCTTCACGAATCAGGTAGTCAAATAGTTATTGCAAGTGATAGACCTCCAAATCAATTGTCCGGAATTCAAGAGAGATTAATTTCTAGGTTCTCAATGGGTATGACTGCAGATATTCAACCCCCTGATCTTGAGACTAGGACAGCTATTCTTCAAAAAAAGGCAGAACAAGAGAGGATGAGTCTGCCAAGAGATTTAATTCAATTTATAGCAGGAAGATTCACTTCGAATATTCGAGAATTAGAAGGAGCATTTACTAGAGCTGTTGCATTCGCTTCAATAACAGGATTGCCAATGACAGTACAATCAATTGCTCCAATGCTTGATCCAAATAGTGTCGGAGTAGTTGTGACTCCAAAACAAGTTATAAAAAAAGTTTCAGATTTTTTTAAAGTTTCTATTGATGAATTGATTAGTTCAAGTAGGAGAAAACCAGTAAGTCAAGCTAGGCAAATAGGCATGTATCTTATGCGACATGGAACTGATTTAAGCCTACCAAGAATTGGAGATGAATTTGGGGGCAAAGACCATACAACAGTTATGTATGCTATCGAACAAGTTGAAAAAAAATTGTCTATTGATCCTAATATTGCAAGTCAAGTACAAAAAATAAGAGATTTACTTCAAATAGATTCAAGAAAAAATTTATGATTAATCATAAATTGAAATTTGTAGGATCTTGATCGTATCTATGTCTGAGAGGTATTTTATCTATTTCGTGATTATCACTTAGTAATTCGATTTTATTTAATGATTGTCTTAGTACCCTTGCTGCAATAATTGGCATATCTCTTGGAACTGATATTCTATTTTTTAAATATCTCAGAGATTTTCCTGAGAGTTTCTTAGGGATTTGTACTTCACCTGTGATCATATATGTCAATGCTGATCTCAATGATTCCTCAAAGAGTTTTTTATCGTAAGGGTTTACTTTTAGTAAATTGTCTTTGTGCTTTATTACTCTTTTAAGAGCAATTTTAGCGAAATATTTTGAATCATAATTTTTATTGATTTCATAATTACCAAGACCTTCCCCAGTATTTATTAACTCAGAGAAAGTAATCTGTTGGTCATTACTGTCTTTATAACATCCACCCATTTGTGGAGGTAAATCATGAGAGTGAGTATGAAAATCTCCTTGAGTACCTCTATATGCACTTGTCCCTTCAAAAAGGGTTAACCATTTATCTACATAGCGGTAATTAGACCTTAAATTAAACCCTTTATAATAAGTCAGGGAGGCATTCATTCTTTCCATATAAGGAATAAAAATTATATCTCCAACACCAGGTTCTATATCACCTTTATCAGATACTGATGGATCAACGAACCCTGATTTTGATTTTTTTAATATTTCATCAAATTTAGAAATGGATTCTTCAAATCTTTTTTTTCTAAAAGATTTATCAATAATATTAAAGCTTTCCTGGCAAAGCCAATTACACCAAGATCTGAAAATTTCTCTTTCTAATTCTCGAGTTTTAATAAGGTGAGTGGATGTTATAAAAGACCCAAGTGCACCAAATTCATTTTCTAAAAAAGCAATAATATCGTCGCTTTCAGTTATAACTTGACCTTTAAATTCAATTGCAGGTAATTTGCCAGATCTGACTTTATCAAGAAACCAACCTTCTTTTTGACCGTAGCAAAACATATTTATTTTTTTGACTCTGTAAGGAATTCTCTTATACTCAAGCCATAACCAAATCTTTTGACAGTAAGGACACCAAGAATGCCTATCCCTATAGAGGGTAACTATGACGTCAGATTTAGTATGCCCAAATAATCTTAAATTGGAGTAGGAATTATTAATACCATTGACTCTATCAAGATCTTCAAATTTATATTTATTTAAATCTTCCCATGTCAAAATCTCATTCATTCTTTGCATTAAAGCTATAAACTAAAGATATAATAATTGATTAAAAAAAATCTTGGAATTTCAATTTGATTTAATTGTTGTAGGCGCTGGATCTGGCGGACTTGCGGCGGCTAAACGTGCTGCTAGTTATGGAGCAAAAGTCGCAATCATAGAAGTAAATAAAATAGGAGGAACTTGTGTGATTAGGGGATGTGTGCCTAAAAAATTGATGGTTTATGCAGCTAAAAGTAAAAAAAATATGGATTCTTCTGAAGGATATGGACTAAAAAGTGAGGGTATTAGTTTTGAATCAAATATTTTATTGAAGAATGTTAGAGAAGAGGTTTCCAGATTAAGTAATTTACATAGAAATTCTTTAGATAAATTAAATGTAACTATATTTGAGGGCTTAGGGAGATTCACAACTCAAAATGAATTAGAAATAATTTGTCCAAAAACAAATAAAATTTTAAATAAAGTGACTTCAAAAAAAGTTCTTATTTCAGTTGGAGGTAAACCAAAGAAATTAAATATTCCTGGGATAGACTTGGCGTGGACTAGTGATGATATTTTTGAATTAGAAAAGTTTCCCAAGTCAATATTAATTGTGGGAGGCGGATATATTGCTTGCGAATTTGCCTCTATTTTCAGTAATTTAGGCACTGAAGTAACTCAATTAATTAGAGGTCAACGTTTACTTAATGGTTTTGATGAGGATCTGTCTTCATGCTTAAAAGAATCACCGACTTTTACTGAAATAAATATAATCTCTAATACTCAATTAAAGTCTATTAAAGAAGTAAATGGGGATCTGGAATCTACCTTGGATTCGGGTGACAAAATCTTTACTAAAAATATTCTTATTGCTACTGGTAGAGAACCAAATCTTTTGCCTTTGAATTTAGATTTTTTAAATCTAAAGATGGATAGCCAATATTTATATGTTGATCAACTTAATCAAACAAGCAACGCTAATATTTTTGCAGTTGGCGATATCACAAACAGACCAAACTTAACTCCAGTAGCAATCGAGCAAGGTAGAGTCTTTTCGGATAATTTTTTTAATGACCAAAAAAGAAAAGTAAATTATGAAAATATCCCTAAGGCCGTTTTCACTATCCCAGAAATTTCAACAGTGGGTTTAAGTGAGGAAAGAGCCAAAGAAATTTACTCTAAGGAAAATATAAAAGTTTTCAAATGTAAATTTACACCTATGTCTAACACTTTTAAAGAGAAAAAATCAAAATGTATGTTAAAGATTGTAGTTAATTCAATAACTGACAAAGTATTGGGATGCCATATGTTTGGCGAAACATCATCTGAGATTATTCAAATGGTATCAATTGCATTAAATGCAGGCATTACAAAACAAGACTTTGATATTACTATGGCTTTGCATCCAACTATCTCAGAAGAATTTGTGACAATGTATGGTTAAAATTATGATTCATAGAATTTAAATTTTTCTTGAGCGAATATACTTGCTACAAGTAATGAAAAGTAAATAATTAAACCTATTCTTAATTCAGAAAGATAATTAAATCCATTTAAAAAGAGTATCTTATCAAGAATGTAAAAAATATAAAGATTAAGCAAAATAAATCCTTCAATTCTGGTGATTTTCCCTTTGCTCCAAAAAATTGGCAAGCATGCAAAGGTAGTTAAAACCATAAAAGGTAAGTCAACTTTTATTAGGCTTTCTTCAATGGCTAAACCTTTAAAACCTGAGAAAATACTACAACTTCCTAGGATTAGAAGTTGATTGAGCAAATTGCTTCCTATCACATTCCCAATTGCAAGATCTGTTTTCCCTTTAAATGCGGCAATTATTGAAGTTACTAATTCTGGTAAAGATGTTCCAGTGGCGACAATAGTTAAACCAATAACAATTTCATTTACACCCAAAAGATTAGCAAGAGTTTGAGAACCGTTTACTAAAATATTTGAACCAAAGCTTAAAAGAAATATTCCAAATATCAACTTTATTAAGATTTCCGGCTTCCCTTTATAGTCATCTTTGGATTCTTCTATCTCTGGTTCAGCATCTTTTGTATCCTCTCCCTTCTCATTGATAGTATTTATTTCCCATATCGTATTTAAGACTAAACAAAATATTAGAAAAATGCCTGCTTGCAATGTTAATAGGCCTGTTGATGACATTGCCCAAACTGCACAAGAAATGGCCATCAATAGAGGAACATCTCTTCTAACTATTCTGCTTTTTACCTTAAGAGGTGTAATCAATGAGCTTATACCTAAAACTACAAGAACATTGAAAATATTGCTTCCTATTACATTGCTAGCCGCCAGCGAATCACTGCCCTTTAAAATTGAACTTAAACTTACCACCAACTCAGGAGAGCTTGTACCTAGTGAAACAACAGTTAATCCAATTACTATTTGAGGTATACCTAAAATTAAAGATAAATATATGGCCCCTTGAATAAAGAATTCCCCACCTGCGAAAAGTAAAACTATTCCTAAAATTATTTCTATTATTGGAAATAAAAAATAACTCATATTAAAGCTTTTATTTAGATAATTAAATTTTTAATAATTAATTAATAACTATCCTCGAAAATCTATAATTTATTGTCAATTTTAATTTGCTGTTAAAATTGATTAAATAGTAAAAATTTTGAAGACATTAACCATAATAAAACCTGATGATTGGCATTTACATTTAAGAGAAGGTCTTGTATTAAAAAATATCATTCATTTTACTTCAGAGCTGTTTGGAAGAGCTATCGTCATGCCAAATACTAAAAATCCCATAACTTCTATAGATAGCGCTATTTCTTACAAAAAATCTATTGTTGAAGCCTTGTCAGAAAGTTCTAAATTCGAACCATTAATGACTATGTATCTTACAGATGATACTGATAAAAGAGAACTAATTACTGGTTTCAAAAATAATGTCTTTTTTGCCGCAAAATTATATCCTGCTAACGCTACAACAAATTCCAGTCATGGAGTTAAGAAAATAGAAAATCTATATAAGATTTTTGAATCAATGGAAGATTCTGGCATGCCTCTTCTGATTCATGGCGAAGTGACTGATCCTGAAGTGGATATATTCGATCGAGAGGAAGTTTTTATAGATAGAGAACTTTCTCCAATAGTTGAAAGATTTCCAAAATTAAAACTTGTTTTAGAACATATAACAACCTCTTATGCAGTGGATTTTGTTCAAGAAAATAATATTGGAGCAACTATAACTCCTCATCATCTGCACATCAATAGAAATGCAATGTTTTTTGGAGGTTTAAATAGTGATTTTTACTGTTTACCAGTTGCTAAGAGAGAGAAAAATAGATTAGCTTTAAGGAGTGCTGCAACAAGTGGGAAAGAATTTTTTTTCTTGGGAAGTGACTCTGCTCCACACCTTAGAAAGTGGAAAGCTTTTTGCGGTTGTGCGGGTATTTTTAATTCGCCAGTAGCAATAGAAAGCTATTTAACAGTTTTTGAAGAGGAAAATGCTCTAGATAATTTTGAGAAATTCGCAAGCTTGAATGGCCCAAACTTTTATAATGTTCCCCCAAACAAAGGAAAATTAAAATTAGTTTCTAAACCTAATAAAGTTGCTGAATTTATTGATGTTGTTGAAGGAGAAAATATTGTCGGACAAATAAAACCATTTCACGCAGGTGAAACATTAAAATGGCAAGTCGAAAATATATCAAATTAAATAAATAGATTTAATCTGATCATTCAACAAAAGTGTAAATATTACAATTTTTCTTGGTTAAATGGGTTACTTTCAGCTACGATTGAAAAGCGCAAATTCCTTTGGGAGTGTGGCGGAATTGGTAGACGCGCCGGACTTAAAATCCGTCGAGCGATTTAGCTCGTGGGGGTTCAAGTCCCCCCACTCCCATTATTTATTTAATTAATTATTTTTAGTTCTGACGATAACTTCCAATAATTGTTATGTTTTAACTAAGCAACCATAAATCAAAATGGAAAGTTTTTTCAATAATTCATTCGTTACTTTAATTGCTTATATTGCTTTTATATCAATCTATTTATTGGTTATTCCATTATTTTTATTTTACTGGATGAATAATAGATGGAATGTTATGGGTAAATTTGAAAGATTAGGAATTTATGGACTTGTATTTCTTTTCTTCCCAGGTTTAATTTTATTTTCTCCATTTTTAAATCTCAGATTAAAAGGAAGTGGTAAAGGGTAAATAATTGACTAAAGGTAAAGTTATACAAATAGGTATATTTGTCTCATTAATAGGATTAATTAGTTATGAATTTGCGCCGCAATTTGGCATTGATAATTTTGCAGCCTCAACCATCTCAAGTTGTATCTTAATTCTTATTGTTATTACCTGGGTAACATCTTATGTTTATAGAGTTGTAAATGGAAAAATGACGTTTATGGAACAAAGGAAGCGTTATAGAAAAGAGTACGAAAAAGTTGTTAATGATAAACTAGAAATTAAGTTCAATTCATTGTCAAAGGAAGAACAGGAAAAACTAATGGAAGATTTGGGAAAAAATCCATAAGTTTATGAGAGAGAATCCAAAATTCATGCGAAATAACAAAATGCAAATTACTAAAAATGAATGTTTATCAAAGGTAGATGAGAAGTTTTATGAGTTAAAAAATAATAAAAAATTAGCTTTGATGCCTTTCATAATGGCTGGGGATCCAAATATTGAAATAACCTCTGAGATCTTATTAAAGTTACAAGAAAATGGTGCTGATCTTATTGAATTAGGCATCCCATACAGTGATCCACTTGCAGACGGACCTGTCATTCAAGTGGCGGCATCTCGCGCCTTGAAGTCAGGTACTACCCCAAAAAAAGTTATTACACTTTTAGAGTCCTTAAAAGGTAAATTAGAAATTCCCATCATACTTTTTTCTTATTTAAATCCATTGCTATGTTTTGGCTTTGAACAATTTTGTGAGATGGCATCTAATGCTGGAGTATCAGGACTAATAATTCCTGATCTCCCTTTAGAGGAAGCTTATAAATTTTCTAAAATAGTTAGTAATCACTCTATGGACTTGATTTTATTGGTTGCTCCAACTACTCCTTTTGAGAGAATGCAACAAATATCAAATCATACAAAAGGCTTTACTTATTTAGTAAGTGTTACAGGTGTCACTGGTGAGAGAAATAAAATGGAAAATAGAGTAGAAAAGCTTATTGCTAAATTAAAAGAAGTAAATAGCAATCCAATTGCTGTTGGTTTTGGGATATCCACCCCTGAACATGTCAATAAAGTTCGTGACTGGGGAGCAGATGGAGTAATTATTGGCAGTGCCTTTGTGAAACGAATCTCTAGTTCAAATGAAAAAAATGTCGTTGATTATGTCGGTGAATTTTGTAAAGAAATGCGCATTGCTGCTGATAAATAAATATAAATCAAACTCTAGATATTGAGTTTTTTATAAGAAAGTTTTTGAATTTTGGGTTTAGAATATTACATTAAAACTTTTGATGGATATCTATGAATCTTCATTTGGTGTTAATCTGATTTGTTTTTTTGATAACTTTATTTTGTATTCATCTCCTGGTTTTAAATCTAAAAGAGCAGTATAGGCTTTCCCAATCAAAAGATTACCATTACCTTGAACCGTAGCTAAGTAACTTAATTTTCTTCCGCCTTTACCAACAACACTATTCCCACCCATTTTCATTCCTTTAGCTTCAAGAAGAGCTTTGTAATAAGCAGTATAGTTTAAGCGAGGCTCACCATTTTTTTTTGTGGAAAAGTATCCACAAGCACGACATTGCTCTGAATCGCTAAGCCCTTCAACTTCTTTGAATTTCGCAAGAAGATCGCTACCAGTGAGCATAATATATTATAAGAAAGTTATTCTTAAATAACATAGCAATTTGTGCGTAATACATGCAATTATTTAGGATATATTTATTCTATTAGTTATCTTTAAAATGGAAAAGTTTGTATTATTTGGAGAGTATTGTGAAGATGCAATCATTAAAAGGGAACCATTTCGTGAACAACATCTTAATAGACTTAAAAACTTAAAAGATCGAGATGTTTTAGTTACTTTAGGACCAACAAAATGTACAAAATATTTGTTTGGAATTTTTAATGCTAATGATAAAAATCAATTAAAAGATTTGATTGAGGAAGATATCTATTGGAAAAAAGGTATATGGATTAATTATGATATTTATCCCTGGGTTCAAGCTTTTTAAATAGAATATTTAACATTTTTAGTA
>CACGNA010000003.1 GCA_902574425.1 uncultured Prochlorococcus sp.
TTTTTCCTCTTATTCTTTTAGTAAATTTTTCCCTAGAAATACTTTTAATTTTAAGAAAAAGCAATAATATTAATTCTTCTTACGTAAATTACTTAATCAAGAAAAAATACTATAAAGGCAATATTGATCCCTATAAAGAAACCTATACCCAACATTTAAATCCAACTTCTTATTTTTCTTTGCCCATAACGACTCAAGGGATTAACAGCATTTCTAATAATAATTTAAGATTCACAAAAAACAACTATAGAAATAATCCTTTTCTTATAAAGGATCAATCATTAAAGAAATGTATAATTATTACAGGCGGCTCAACTCTTTTTGGAATAGGTTCTTCATCTGATGATAAAACTATTCCTGCCATTATAAACAATAGTTTGGGGAAAGATTATAGAGTTTTCAATTTGGGACAACCTTCTTGGAATAGTAGGCAAGAATTAATTTCAGTAGTAAATTTTCTTAGCAGAGATATCAATAAGTTCTGCAAATCTATAAATTCATATGCATTAACAAGTACAAATGATATAGCAGTTATACATGGATATTTAGATGCAAAAAATAATCTATCTGATAAAGAAGTAAGTGAAAATATTCAAGATTTATTTGAAGATGAGATTTCCAGAGTACAATTAATAGGTGCCCCAGAATCATTTGGAAATTTATATACAATTTTTAAAAATTATAAGTCCAATAAAAACATATTTTTTTCATTTACAAAATTAATTGAAAGTCTTAAAGAAACTTTTTTTGGAAGAATAATCCAGACTTCAAATTTGCTTTATTCAAAAATTTCGAATACAAATGAAAGCTATGTGAATGAAGAAAAACTATCTAAATTACAATTAGAGTTTATCGATAAATCAATAAATTCATTTTATATAAACCATTTAACCATTAATAATCTTATAAAGAATTATGGAGGAGATCATACTATAGTATTTCAACCAAACCTATTAAATGCAAACTCACCTCATCAAAAAGTATCAAAAACAAGAATCAACGCAAATCAAGTAATCACAAATTATAAAATCAAGTATAAACAAATAAAAATGATTGATTTAAGAAGATTTTTAATTTCTGAAGAGCCTAAATATAATTTTGGTAAAGAACATATACATTTACCATTAATAAAAGCTGTAAAGCATAAAGATTTCAATACAAATATACCTATTAATCATGCATTTATAGATAATGTTCACTTAACGGATATTGGAGCTAAAAGAGTTTCAGAAGAAATAATTAAAGACTACAAAAATAAATTAATAGATTAACTAATTTTAATTATTAATCTATTAATTTCTCAAGTTGCGATTTAATATTTAATGCATTCTGAACAGATAAATGACTGCTGTCTGTAAAAAGTAAATTCCCATTATCGTCTAGCGCTCTACAATAATCATTATTGTTATTTAATTTACTTTCAAGACATAATTTATCAAAAACATTCAAATATTTTACATTTTTAAATCCAAAGGACTTAAAGTAATTTTTTAATGGCTCTTTTAGTTTAATTGCATAATTCTTTTCAACTACATTATCAAAAGCTTGTAAACAATAATTGGTCTTTCTAATTCCAGGATAAAAGCATTTGATTGTTTCTATATTTACTCTCGGAGAAGGTCCTAAAATTATTATTTTACCAGTTTGTTTTTTATTATAGATTTTAATATCAAATTTATTTTTAACTTCTGAGAACTTACTAAAACTATTAATTTGGTTAAATAAATCATTATTCAAATTTTCTTTGATATATCCTGTCCAACCACTTGAAACGACTACTACTCCTCCATTAAAATATATATCATTAATATAATCAAAAGAATCAAATAAATATTTTTGACAATCTAGTGTTTGATATTTATTCATCCCAGGAAGAAATAGACATGATCCAAAAGTAGTTACTATAGTATTAAATTTGTTTTTTTCTGAGATAACTTTTAAAGCTGGTAAATAGTGCCAAGCATGAGAATCCCCAACCAAAAGAATTTGTTTATTACTGTTTAAAAACTTCCTCTCACAAAAATTTATTATTTGCTTGAAAGATTTTTTATAAGTATTGATATGACATTTTTCCGAATTAATAGAGCCCCATTTATATTCTGAACTCAATACGTTTTTCTTACTTATACTATTTGAAATAAAGCCATATTTAAAATTGAGTCTACTTCCAAAAAAAGATAAAAAAGCAATAGCTGCATAAGAGATAATAAAATAAAAAATAATTTTACTTTTAAAAATTTTCTTTTGCATTAGCTTAAACTCTAAATTTTAATTCCAAATATTTATGTGATAGCTTTCCAAAAATAAATACAATTAAAATTAAAACAGAGTAACTTATAAAAGGATTACTATAGTAAATGGGGAAATACATTTTAAATAAATAGAAAATAGGCCAATGCCAGAGATATATTGAATAAGATATTTCTCCAATTTTCTCCAAAAAAGTAGCTAAAGAAAAACTATGATTATTTTGCATTTGATTAGATATTTTTGAATTTTCATAAAATAAAAAATTATCAATAAATCTTAAAAAGAATAGATATAAAGCTGTAAAAAAAGTCAATCCTAAAACCCATATTTTAGAAGGTTGTCCTAAAAATAATATAGGTATCAATAAGATTATTAAAAGCATATTAAAATTTATTTTTTTTCTAAATAAAAATATATTTGATAAAAGATCTTTTTCTTCCAAAAATTTTCTTATATTTGAATACTTTATCAATTGATCTGCAAAAGACAAAACTAAAGCTCCTAAAGCTATTTCCCAAATTCTGCCAAAGGTATTGAAATATAAAAAAGGATTGGAAAAAGAATAAGATGAAAAAACAAAAAAACTTATTGAACTAGTAGTCAAAATCATTAAAAAAAAGTCTATTAAATATATTTTTTTTAAAGAATTTGCAAATGATAGAATTATTGCAAATATTAGATAATATTGCTCTTCAATTGAAAGACTCCAAAACTGCATAAAAAGATTATGATCAGAGGGAGATGCAAAATAATCTTGAGATATTCTTAATAACCAAAAATTCATAATTCCTAAAGATGAAAATATTCCTCCTAAAAATGAAGATTTAGTGCCAAATGGTAGTAAAAAAATTATTGCCATTATCAATGAAAAAATTATGCAAACTAAGGCTGCAGGTTGCAATCTCATAAATCTTTTATAGAAAAAATCATTAAAAGAAAATTTATTATTTTTAACTTTTACTAAAACAGAATTTAAAACTACAAAGCCTGAAATCGTAAAGAAAATATCAACTCCAAGGTAACCACCAGAAAACAAGGTCTCATTTAAATGAAATAAAACTACTGCAATTACAGATATCCCTCTTATAGATTGCAAAGATGAATACCAGGTTTTTCTAGTAAGCAGACTCATAAAAAAACAAATCAGTTTTTGAAAAGAAAGAATAAAAGTCGATAAAAAGAAGATGCCTTTGAGCAGATTTTTGACTATTAAATCCCGAACGAAAATGAAGGCCAGAAGTAGCTACAAGCATCAAATCATTTGGATTCATAAAAATTTTTTTTGGTTCAAATTTATCAAATGCTGGAAGATCTTTATATAGATTTTGATCAGACGGATTTTTAAAAAATTTATCTATGAATATATCCATACTATTTAAGTACATTTTATCTATTTTATGTGATTTCTTGAAATATCCAAAAGGCGACTCATATTCATTGATTTGGCAAGGGGAATAAATTAACTTTACTGCAGGGAAAAATCGATCAACATGTGGTCGGTTAATTTTACCGATTTTTTCAGGACCTTCACTAAATTCCGATATTATTTCTAGTGAAAAATCCTTTGGCAAATATTCCTTATTGAAAATTACTTGACCAACTTCTTTTGCAAATTTAAAAAGAGAGGGGAACATCGTAGCCCAACTTTCACCAGCAATATTTAACGAAAAGCGTTTTAATAATTCCGTGTTATAGTAATTTTTAATTAAGGGTTTGAACATTGGAAGTGTCTTGTCTTGATAGTATTTAGATAAATTTGGCAAATCATTATTTTCATAATATGCTTTTTTTAACTGTTTTATAGAACATTCAATTATATGTTTTTCTATTTCAGGTAAAGATTCTTTTTTAATAGTTAATCCATCCTCTAAAAAATCTTTATTAACAAGGCCACTTGATTTAAAATTCTTTAGTTTATTTTTATCTCTAAATGCAGTATAGAAAATATGAGTACCTTTTCGTTCAGAAAAAAATTTAGTATAAACCTTATTCCTTAATCTGTATAAAGGTGATGGTGTGAAATTCCCTAAAATTTCAGGATATTTGTTCAAATTAATAAGTTTATTTTTAAATTCTCTTATAAATTTAATAATAATCATTTTCATAAATTTACTTATATACTGACCTTAATTAAATTTGATATAAATATCAAATAGTGTTGCCAAAATTTTTTTTTAATAAAGTTATTTAGATGAATTATTATCAGATTCATAAAAAAACTAAAATAGAGAATATATAAATGGCGCTACAACTGACCCTTGAGTAAACACAATTAATGCTCCCATAAGTACTACAGTTAAAATTAAAGGAGCAAGCCAATATTTTTTACGAATTTTTAAGAAATCCCAAATATCAATTAATAAATCAAAAAAAGAATCCAATTGTTCAAAAAATACGATCTATTTTTATATCATACCCCTTTTTATCTTCCCTATATGAATATTTATTATTTTTATTTTTCCTTAATGGGTCGTATTTCATACATTTCATAATGCCAGCAATTGGAATTAAAACTAATACATATACTAAACCTAAAATAATACGACTATTAATCCAACCTAAAATATCGCCAATGAACATCCATGCTTTAAACGGATAAAACAAAAGAATTGGTTTTACAATTGCTAAAAATATTAAGATAAAACCAATATATAAAGTCCAATATCTAAACTCATGATCGAATATTAGTGGAAACAGCCAACCAATTAAAATAGGAAAAACAAATCCAACCAATAATCCAAATTCTCTTAAATTATTTTTGGTAATTTTAGATTCCATAACTAATCCAATTCAAATTCTTGCATCCATTTTTTATCTTTATAGATTTTTGTTTGTTCATTTTTATATAAAATCTGATTCTCCAGTACAAGAACATCCATTTCAGTTCGCATGAAACACCTAAAAGCATCCTCAGGAGTACAAACTATAGGTTCTCCCCTAACATTGAATGATGTATTTACAATAGCTGCACAACCTGTTCTTTTTTTAAATGCACTAATTAATTTATGATATCTTGAATTGATTTTTTTATTTACTGTCTGAACTCTTGCTGAATAATCGACATGAGTAATCGCCGGTATGGTTGATCTAGAAATATTTAATTTATCAATACCAAATAATTGTTTTTCTCTAGAATTCATTTCTTTACATAAACTTTTTTTTACTTTTGCAACTAGTAGCATATAAGGGCTTTTTTTCTTTAATTCAAAGTAATCTTCAACATTTTCTTCGAGTACTGATGGTGCAAAGGGTCTAAAACTTTCTCTATATTTAATCTTCATATTCATCAATGTTTGCATTTCTTTATTACGAGGATCTCCGATGATTGATCTTCCTCCTAATGCTCTTGGTCCGAATTCCATAGGTCCATTAAACCAACCGATAACCTTCCCTTTATCAAGAAGCCTTGCGATCTCATTAAATAAATCTTCATCATGAAGAGATTTAAAAGACGCTTTGATTTTAATCAGATAATCGATAATCTCTTTATTAGAGAACTTGCAACCTAAATATGTACCTTGCATAGAATCATCAGAATTCGCTTCTCTATCATTCCCCAGATAATCATACCAAACAATTTGGGCAGCTCCCAATGCAGATCCAGCATCTCCACTTGCAGGTTGAATCCAAATATCATCAAAAACATCCTCTTGTAATAATTTTCCATTGGCGACACAATTTAAAGCCACACCACCAGCTAAACATATATTTCTTATTCCAGTTTCTTTTCTTAGATTTCTTGCCAATTTTATTACAATTTCTTCAGTTACAACTTGAATTGAAGCAGCCAAATCCATGTGAAATTGAGTTAATGCAGATTCACTTTTTCTAGGTCTTACTCCAAAAAGCTTATGGAATTTACTACTAGTCATACGAAAACCACGATGATATTTAAAAAAACTTAGATCTAGTCTGAAAGTCCCATCTTCTTTAATATCAATAAGATTCTTCTTTATTTTTTCGACATATTTAGGCATACCATAAGGAGCTAATCCCATTAATTTATATTCACCGGAATTGACCTTAAAACCACAATAGTAAGTAAATGCAGAATAAAGTAAACCTAATGAATGAGGAAAACTAATTTCCCAAAGTGGTTTAATTAAATTTTTTGAACCGATCCAAGCAGAAGTAGTTGCCCACTCACCTACTCCATCCATACACAAAATCACTGCCTCATTAAATGGACTGGGATAGAAAGCTGCTGCTGCATGAGATTGATGATGTTCTGCAAAAAGCAACGCTGGTAATTGAAATTTTTCTGATGAAATTAGAGTTTTTTGTATTTGCCTAAATTGCTTATTTAGTTCAGATTTTATAAATAATTTTTCTTTCAACCATATCTGCATTGCAGCTATAAATGATCTTAATCCTCTTGGAGCTGAGCCTAAATAAGTTTCTAGGAGTCTCTCAAAAGTTAATAAAGGCTTTTCATAGTAAATAATATGTTTAATATCTCTAAGATCTAAATTATTTGCTTCTAAGCAATACCTTATTGAATTTGTAGGAAATCTTGAATCATGCTTCTTTCTTGAGAATCTTTCTTCTTGAACTGCAGAAATTATTTTACCATTTTCAATCAAAGCAGCTGCACTATCATGAAAGTAACATGAAATTCCTAAAATATAAGAATTTTCCACAATCTCTAGTAATAGACTAATACAAATTAAATTGTAACATTATAAAAAATCTCATTTTCTTTTTGCAACTTAATTACATTTAATTTTTTATTTTTTTACTCTTGTAGTTGAAGTCAACTAAAATTAATAATTAAATAATTCTTAATTTTGGCTCCAATTTTAAAAGTTGAAAATATAGATATAAAAAACAATTCAAATATTCTTAATAACAAGTTCATTAGGGAGATATAAAATTTATTTTTACATAATTTTCTTTTAAAGAACAAATAATTATTTTGATTATGTGAGGTTCTCGCTCGCATAACAATATAGTAAGATTTATTCTCGGAAATTATCTTCTTAATTAAATTTTCATCATTAGCTTCAGACTCTACATATATAAAGTTAGGCTTATAAACTTTATCTAAAATTTTAGATAGAATTTTTACTGAAAGTCCTTCAGCATCAATCCACCACGCATTAATATCGTGTTCTTCCAGAATAGTTTTCAATTGTATACTTTCCACTTTCACTTTCAATTCCTTATTTTTGTGTCTACCTGAGATAAGTGAACCTTTCCCAGTTTCTGGAATTTGATTTGATTGTTGCTCGTTGAAAATAGGAAGATAAAAATCAACTAACCCTTCTTTATTTATCGTTACAGCTTTATTAAAAACTCCATAATTATTCAAATTATATTTTCTGAAGTTGACTGGATTCGGCTCAAATCCAATATATTTAATATTTTTTTTTTTTAATATATATTCTACTAAATAAGGATTATTGACCCCAATTTCGGCTAAGAACGTACCAGGGTTCTTTAGCATATTATCTACAAAAAATTTTTGACTGATTTTATCAGATAAAATTAAAAAAATACGAGAAAATCTAATTGATAAGCGCATTTTTATTTATTTTTTCTTAATTTTTAAAAACTTAATTTATTTTACCAACTTATAATGAGCATAATCAATTGTAAATCTAAAATATTTGACAAATAATTTTTCTTTAATAAATAATACATTTTATTTAGCGCAAATTAAACGCTGAGAATTTAGTTATTTCAAAATAATTTTAATTAATCTAAAGGTCTTTGTATAGCAATATCGTAAAGAGCTGAATGATTGAATGCAAAATATTTAACTGTCCATCTTTCATTTTTAATAAATTCTGAAACGGCTTTCATCACACCAAATCTTGCGAGGTAAGGATTGATATGAGCAAAATCATTAAATATTAAAAGTCCTCCTTTTTTTACTTTACTTTTTGCAGCTTTGATATCATTAACAACATCCTTATAAGCATGACTAGCATCAATATATATCCAATCAAAAAAATCTTTTGGGAAAGTATCAAGAAATTCGAGAGTGTTTTTTTCGTGTTTTTTTACTGATCGACCAGAAATAATATTATTATTGTCAAACTTAGTAAAGTTAACATCACATAAATGTAATTCTATAGGGGAGGTTCTTTCTATAATTTGTTTTGCAAAAATACCTTTTTCGGTTCCCAGTTCGGCCACAATAGAATTTTTTGGTAAAAAATTTAACATTGTTCTTCGGTTTTCACAAAACATACAATTATTGAGTAAATCCTGATCTATATGTAATTCTCTTATACCTTTATTAAGTTTTTTATCCGAAAAGAAAATTTCTCTTGCTATGTGATGAATTTTTTTTATTCGATCTGGCAAAAGCGATCTAACTATAAATTCTATTTTTTTTTTCATTTATTTTATCGAAGTAATACTGTGAAATCATCTTGTAATATAACATTTAATTTTTCATATAAAAAAATAATTAATTCTTTATTTTATAAATCATAAATAAAAGATCTTATTCAGTCATTTGAATCTTGAGTAAAAATCAACATTATTCAAAGGATTTATCTCATTTGAATTTTGCTTTCTCCAAGACTTACTAATTTTTTGGACTATAAAAAAAATCTTAATTTATATTTAAACAAAGTTTAAAATTCTAATTTTTAGAATTTCTCTGTAGGTTTATGTTTATATGGTTTTATTTTTTAATCAATTAATTTACAAAATTCATCTATTGAAGCTTTAATAGAATACATTTTTTTTAATTTAACCTTTTGGGAAAATAGAATTTTCTCATGATATTCTTTATCGTTTATTAATTCATTAAGCTGTTCTGCTATTGAAGATGGGTTATATGATTTTATGAAATATTTATAATCATAAGGAAGAATTTCCTCAGTCCCTTGATTTCTTGTTAGTAATAAAGGGATTCCTAAATAAACAGACTCCATTACCACTCTAGATAATCCTTCCCCATATTTAGTAGGGAATAAAATCACTTTAGTATCTACCAAATAATCAAGCTGATTGGAAATATATGGTTTAATTTCAATTCCAAGACTTTTAATAAAATTAATATTCTGTTTTGAAAATGTATCTATGTCAGATTGAGGAATTATTATTCGAAAGGGATAGATATTTACAAATTCCTTATTAAAGTTGTTTAAATATATTTTTGTATTCAAAAATATATTAAAACCTTTATCTGGAATAGCTCTAGCTATGTAGTCTATGTATTTTTTTTGTTTAAAATCATAATTATTTATTCCATCTAGATATTCTGTGTTTATTCCTGTACCTGGTATGACATTTATTTTATTTATAGAAACGATACCTAATTCAGCCAGATATGTAGAATCACTATAATTTAGAACTACTACATTTTTGCAATTTTTAAATAATAACTTATAGAATACAAGAATAAATCTTTTTAATATTCTAAAAATTATTAATTTTGAGGAAAATACTCTTCCTAAACCCTCCAAAACTATAATTGTTGAACTTCTTAAATTAAAGAAAAAAAGTGAAGATAATAGTATAGGACTGATTGTAAAAACGATTAGCCTATATAATTTAACTTGTTTTATTTTAGAATAAGGAATAAATCTTTGAAAAATATATTTGAGTATAAATCCAAAAGAAAATCTACTAAAAATTACTCCTCTACTTACTAAAGAGTCAATTCTTTTAGGATCAAAAGCAGGACCATTTCTTAAATAAAGGCATTCAATATGGTAATTATTTAATAATTTTTCAATTAATTCATATTTGAATTTATCTAAAAACCATATGGTATTTGCAAAAATAATAATCTTTTTTTTTAACTTTAAAATATCTTGATTATTCATGAACATCAAATCTTTTATATAAAAACGAAACCTAGAATTGAAGCAAGTATAGCGAATGAATATATAATAATCACAGTAGATTTTTGATTACACCCTATTAACAATAAACGATGATGTAAATGCCTGTTATCTGGCAAAAAAGGCGATTTGCCATTTAGAATTCTAGAAAATATAACTACTGTCATATCTGCTATGGGAATAAAAAGAAATAATAATGACATTGGTACATTAAAGATTTTACTTGGTATTGAATTATTAATAACTTCTAAATTAGTGGTAGATCCAATTATCGAAAGAACTGCCAAATTAAAACCCAAAAAATAGGAGCCACAATCACCCATAAATATTTCTGAAGGGAAAAAATTATATTTTAGAAAACCTAGACAAGAGCCTAATATTGCGGAAGATAATAAAATCATACCCGGTTCAAATGCTATAAAAGATTTAATTAAAAATGTAAATGAGCAAATAATAGAAATACCAGTAGCCAATCCATCTAATCCATCTATCCAATTTACAGCATTTATAACTGCTGTTATCCAAAAAATAGTAAATAAAAAACTTAGGAAGTAAGGTATCTCAACATATCCAAAATTATTAAATAAAAAACCAAAGTTTAAACAATCAATACTTACACCTTGGCTCCAAATTATGGATGAAATTATAAATTGAAAAGAAAGTCTGGGCCACGGGGAAATATTATTTTTATCATCTATTAAACCTATTATAAAAACAAAAATAGTACATAATAAGAGAACTGGAAATATACTTATTTCTTCATTTAAAGTTTCAGAAAACCACAAATAATTAATTAAAATTACTGATATAAAACCTAAAATCATTGCTAACCCACCTATTCTTGTTAAAGATTCTTTCTTTAATTTTCTTTCATTTGGTATATCTACAAATCCAAAATTTTTCCCAATCTTATCTACTAAAGGAACTGATAAATATGTAATAGTTGAAGCCAAAAACAAATTTAAGGCAGTTATAAAAAGATATCTTCCCAACATTAGTCAAACTTTTTGAAATTTTAACATATGATATTGGTCATAAATATAATTGATTGATTTCTGATTTTAAAATAATCATCTTCCCTGTAAAGGGGGTTTCATATAATTTGGTATTTCAATTCCATAAAGCTCAAGAATTGTTGGGCAAATTTGTCTTGTGTCAACTTTTTCTGCTAAATCATTTATTTTAATTATATTTTGATCCTTTCCCAACCAGCAAAAAATACCTTCTGGGATATGGTATCCAGTACCTATATCTCTTTCAATTAATTCAATACCAAATACATTTAAGTCAAAAATTTTGTCTAGGTATTTGACTGAATTAGTTATCGGTGCGGAGGAAGATAAGTTAAAGATAAAATTTATTTTTAACCCTACTGGTTTATATCTTTCTATAAAAATTTGATTATTATTTTCATCTTTTAAATCCTTTATCACTCTCCTTAATGAATATAAAGAATCAATGTCTTTAGCCTCAATGCAATAATCAGGATGCATAGCAGGAAGTAATTTAAAAGAATTATTTTCTAGTTTTAAGGCTTTAATTAGATTTTTAAAATTTTTTAGAAATAATTCAGGAGTATAGTCACCTCTATCTATAAAGGACTGTCCCATACTGCTTACTATGAGAATATTATGGCCAGTCATATTAGCGAAATTAATTAGTTTTTTTAAATTATTATTTGCTAAATGCATTGCCTTAATAATTGATTTAGAATGAAATTGATCCACTTCAGACTCATTTAGTTGGAAATCTTCAAAAAACAGATATTTCCAATATCTATGCATCATTCCTGCAACATGATTTGTGAAGTAAGTCGAAAATGTTGGTTTGAATTTATAAATATTTCTTAAATATAAATCAAATGAAAACACATTCTGTAAGATAGATCTTCTAGTTTTATATTTACTATTAATTTGTTCTTTAAAAATGTGCATCAACGCAGAGAATGCAGAGGATTTAGAAATTGAGCCATTACTTACTAGCCTTAGAAAATTAAGAATATATTCATTACTAATTTTCCTACTTAATGCCTTATTTTCCTTTGTTAACTCTAAGTTAAAAAATTGAAAATCACTTAATTCCTTTGGGTAAGCTAATGGACTTGGTGCAAATGTATCTGGCAAATAAAATTTGCAAAATTTGCTTTTAATTGGAGGGTAGGATTGTAAAGATCCAAATATTCCAACATCGACTTTATTTTGAATTAATAATTCCCAAATAGGTTTATATTCCTTAGCCTTTTTTAGATCTTGATTCAAATATCTAATATTATGAATTTTATTATCAATTCCTCTATGTACAGTTGGCCAAGTAGACCAAGGGTGTAATTCTCCATTATCGTAAGTATATGTATCAAAAACTTTTCCTTCATTAGCAATTTGTGCGAAAGCAGAATTAGGAAATTTTGCAACATAATGATTAAATAATCTTCTAGGCACCTCATTGAGTTCATAAAGTATTATTTTGGGTTTATTTTTTTTATTAAAGATTTTTTTCATATTAAAAATATTTTATTAAAAAAGGTTTATTTCAAATCAAAAAATTAATTTTAAAACTTTAGAGAAATTTTATACTAATTCATAATATTCTTAAAGACTTTTGTATTCTAAATTAAAAATTAGCATGTATAAACTTTTATTTGTGTCTTTGGTGAAAATTTATTTCTTTAATAGTTTTAAATAATATAATTCTTGAAAAAATAAAAAATATTGATAGAGGAAGTCCTAAGAATTCAATTTAATAATTACAAGATACTATCTTTATGTATTTACTATATTAAGAGTTATTGAAATGTTTTTTTCTAAAACATAATTTTGATAAATATTCTCATTCTACAAAAAATGACTACATAAATTTAGATAATTAAACTTTTAAGCCCTTCATAAATGAATATGAATAATTAGACTTTAAATTATTTAGAAACTATTTAACTTAAACTGAAATTAAACATGAAATATTCTAAATAAAAAAAAATTACTTCTAATTGCTTTAATTTAAGTATTAAAAAATAAATGAAATTCTTTTTTAGACAATTTAAAATTTTTATTCCAAATCTGTAATTATAAAAAAAAATGAGACCAATAAGAAGAAATGATTCGAGATTATGGGCAAGATTCCTATACTCTTATGGTGATATATATAACTATGTTTTCAGGAAAACTTTTGGAAATATATTAGATAAAAAAATAAATAGAGGGATGCACATTTCTCAAAATAAAAACTCAATTTTAAGAGCATCTGCAACTAAAACTGCTTGGCTAGTAAATATAGATAGATGCTTTAAAATGTTAAAGTTGCTAGAAGGATTTTCCTATAAAGAGATAGAAAACTTTAGATGGATAGATGTAGGGTGCGGAAATGGATTAGCTTCTATTTATGTCGCTTATAAGTATAAGATTAAATCTCAATTTCTTTTTGATTTTGATTTAAGGTGTATAACGCAAGCAAAACAAAATTATAAAAAGTACAATAATTCACTTTTTGGGAAATGGTTTCATATTAGTAAACCTAAATTTAAAAATACTGATGCCTCAATTGAAAAAATACCTAACAACTTTGAAGGAATTAATATTATTTATTTATATGATCCGTTTGATCAATATATATTAAAAAAATTCATAAAGATTAATGCTAAAATATTCAAAAAGGGATGTATTATATTTTATTTAAATGACATAAATAGAAAAATTTTTTTCGAAGAACTTAAAAATAAAATTTCTAAATATAAAAGGAATAATTTCTATGAAATAAGTATTTTTTTATTTTAGAGACAGAAAACTGAATCTTCCTTATTTCAATAAAAAACTATTCAACTAATAATTTAATAATCTAAACATCAAAAACTATACTTAAAAAGTATCTAAAAACATTTTGAATAAATGGAGCCAAGCGGACTCGAACCGCTGGCCCCCTGCATGCCATGCAGGTGCTCTACCAGCTGAGCTATGGCCCCAAATCTCGAAACGTCAATGATATCAATCTATCTTAAGATTTTTCTCGTAACGTCCGTAATTCCTATAGTACTTTATAGCGTTTGATTATTGAAATCTGCACCTTAAAATCTTAAGTAATTAAGATAATTCCTAGAATTTGGCAATTAATTAGATCTAACCTTTCAACTAATTTAATAATTTCATTGGATTGTAAAGAATTTTTATTTGCAATTATATAATAATTAAATGAATTTAAATATTTTTCAAAAATATTTGATGAATTTAAGATTAATAATTCTTTTTCTTTATCGATAGAATTAACAACTAAAGCTATCAAGTTTTGCTCTTCTTCTGAATTATCTAAACAAATTAAACTCAATTTATTTTTTAGTAAAGAATTAAAAAATTTAACTAAAAATTTTATTTTTTCAGAATTAGATGCAATATCATTTCTACCAAGTTGTTCAATAATTTGTGATTTAAAAAGTTTTTCTAAATATTTAGAATCATATATTTTTCCTGATTTCTTTTCTTTATATGCTGCACTAACAATACCTGCGAAGAGACCAAAACCTAAACCTATTAACCCTATTTGCCTTCTTGAAGGAGCAACAGGATAATCTAATAAAGTAGGTTTAGTAATTAATTCCCAAGGATCTTTGATCTTCGCTTCATCAAGTTCTATTAACCTTAATTGAGATTCTAATGTAATCAGAGTCGTTTCATCCCTCTCGGCTTCACGAATCAATTCTTTGTATTTTAATAAAACACCTTTAGGTCTAATAGCTGCCTCCATTCTAGCCTCAGCCTCTATTCTAGCTATTTTCAAATATTTAATTGATCGTTCCTTAAGCAAATCTACTATTAAATCTCTCTTATTTAATAACTCAATTACATTCTTATCATTATCTTTATATCTAGTACGAATTTCAGCTAAATTCTGCTCAATATCTTTTAATGTTTGCGGCAAGCCCTCTGCTACTAAAGCAGGAATTGAAGAACCTATATACTGTAATTCTTCAAAATTGTTCAACTCGCTAATTTTCTTTAATTGAATATCTATTCTTCTTATTTCATTTGCAGCATTGGCTCTGACATTCTCTATGCCAACATTTGGAAGTAAAAGATTTGGTCCTGAAAGCATATCTTTAATAGAAAGATTTGCTTTCTGTTCTAAATCGAAATAAACAAGATCTTGCTCGATAGCATAATTTTGTGCTTTTTTTAAAGAATCTGAGCTTTTTACTCTAAATAATTCTATTTGTTGACTTAAATAATTCTTAGTTAATTCTTGATTTCTTTTTTTATTTCTTCCAGAATAATCTTGATAGGCAATAGTAATTTTTTGCAAAACGGGAATTATCAATTCTTTATCTTTATCTCTATAAGAGATATTAAGAATAGTAGTTCCCCTCTCTAAGTTAATTTTAAGATTTTTTTTCCAAGATGAATAACGTTCTGAAAAATTTTTACCATCTTTACTAGAAATAACAAATTGAAATATAGGTTCTAAAATTGATGGGCTTTTTAATATACCAACCTCTGTTTTTAAATCATTTACTCCAGCCAAACCAGCAATTCTATTTAAACCAGCACTTATTGATTGTTGTTGTTGGTTAGACTCTGAATTTAAAACTATTTGAAACTGACCCTCCCATATTCTCTTTAGTGAAACAGCATAAATACATGCAATTAAAAAGGAAACTAAAGAAACAGAACCAATTAAAAACTTGTTTCTCAATAGAAACTTTAAAATCAACTTAATATCTAATTCCTCATCTAGAGAAATTAAATTTTTATTATTTGGCTTATCTTCCATATGTTTTTTGTATTTTAATTAGTCCAAAAATTCACAATTTCATTCCTTAAGGAGGAATTATTATTAAATTATATCCTAATGAGGCTTTTCACTTTTTATCTATATTCATAAAAATAAAAGTTAAATTTTTCTCCAAACAGCTAAAAGCTTACCTTGAAAAATAACTTCATCTAAATTCAGCTCAATTGGTTCATATGCTAAATTTGCTGCCTCTAAGAAAATTTTATCTTGTTTTTTAACAAAATATTTCAGAGTTGTTCCAAGCCCAGGAACCATAGCACTTACTATTGTGCCATTTTTTAGAGAATATGAGTCTTTTATAGGCTCCATTAAAACCATATCTCCATCAGCGATACAAGCATCTATCATTGAATCTCCATTTACCATAAGAGCGAACACATCTTTCTTTTTTAGAACATCTGTAATATCTAAATTTTCTTGAACATCTTGATAAGTTTCAATTAAACCTCCCGCCGCAACAGATCCTTTTATTGGTACTCCTTCCAAAATTTCATCAACAATTTGTAGTGTTCTAGCTTTACCGCCTTGCCAGGCAATGTAGCCTTTTTCTTGTAGATGCTTTAGGCGACTTTGTATAGGAGCAGGCGATTTTAGTCCCATGGCCTGCATCATCTGTCTGATAGATGGACTATGTTGAAAGTTTCTCATATAGTCTTTAATCCATTCATAAAGCTCACTCTGGGCATCTGTAAGATTGTCTGAAGTATTACGCACAAAATAAATATAAACTAATACATTTGTACCGTTCTATTGATTAATTTGCAAGTTTTTCAAGAAAGAAGGCAAGACAAAAGAGCTTGCTGAACATGCATTCTATTTTCAGCCTGGTCGAATATCCTGCTATTCCTGCTATCAATTACTTCATCAGTTATTTCTTTATCTCTATAGGCAGGAAGACAATGAAGAATAATAGCATCTTTATCAGCATTGCTTACTAAACTATTATCAATTGTAAATCCAATAAAGTCTTTATCTTTCTCTTCTTTTTGATTTTCTTCCCCCATAGATGACCAAACATCTGTATATAAAACATTTGCTCCCCGTACTGCAGTAATAGGATCATTAGTGATTTTCAATAAGTTCTTATTTTTATATATTTCATATGCTTTTTTAAGCACCAACGAGTTAGGTTCATAACCTTTAGGACATGCAATTCTAACTTCTACTCCTAATAATGCTCCACATAAAATAAGAGAATTTACGACATTATTGCCATCACCTATAAATGTCAAAACTACATCTTTAAAATCAAGAAATTCCTCATGGATTGTTAAGAAATCAGCTAAAGCCTGACAGGGATGTTCTAAATCTGTAAGAGCATTAATAACAGGCTTCGTAGACCACTTTGCATATTCTTGCAGAACTGACTGATCAAATGTTCTAATTGCAATAACATCGCAATATCTACTTAGAACTCTTGCGGTATCTTTAATGGGCTCTCCTCTTCTTATTTGTGATGTTGATGGATTTAGGTCAATAGTGGTTCCACCAAGCCTCGACATCGCAACTTGAAAACTAACTCTTGTGCGTGTTGATGACTTATCAAATATTAATCCTAAAACTTTATTGTTTGGGCAAATATCTATTTTTTTATTTTTAAAATTTTTTGCAAGTTCTAAAATATGAAGAAATTCATCGGTAGATATATCCAAGCTTGATAGGAAATTATTATTAGCAAGCTTGTTTGGTTTTAGCATGAATATTTCTAGTTAGATCAAAATTCTACTACGCAGGCATTTTACTTTCTGCTAAGAGATTCTTGAGATCTTCCCCTTCAATAACTTCTTCTTGGAGGATTTTTTGAGAAATCGATTCCAGAAGAGGTAAATTATTCCTCAAAATGTTAAGTGCCGTTTCATGCGCATCATCAACTAAATCTCTAACCTCTTTATCTATTGCTTGAGCAGTAGCATCACTAACAGATCTCCTAGGATTATTACCATTACCTAAAAACTGACCACCACCTTGTTTATCGTAAGCAAGTGGGCCAAGAATATCACTCATTCCAAATGTACCAACCATTTGTTCGGCTATATCGGTTGCTCTTTGCAAATCATTTGAAGCTCCAGTAGTAATCTTTCCAAAAACTACCTCTTCAGCAGATCTTCCTCCAAGAAGGGTAGCTATTTGCCCTTTTAACTCTTCTTTTGAGTTTAAAAATCTTTCTTCAGTTGGCAATTGAAGAGTATAACCAAGTGCACTCATACCTCTAGGAACAATTGAAATCTTTGCGACTTTAGAACCCCCAGGCATAAGATGACCAACAATAGCATGACCAACTTCGTGATAAGCGACAACTTTCTTTTCATCATCTTGCAAAACACGACTCTTCTTTTCCAATCCAGCAACAACTCTTTCTATCGCCTCGCTTAAGTCTTGTTGTTCTACACTTTTTCTCTTTGCTCTGGCTGCAAGTAAAGCAGCTTCATTTACCATGTTAGCCAGATCAGCTCCTGCGAATCCACTAGTGGCTTGAGCAATAGAATCTAAGTCTATTGAGTCAGAAAGTTTAACTTTTTTTGTATAAATTTCCAAGATTGTTTTTCTTCCAGATAAATCTGGTCTGTCAACTAGAACTTGTCTATCAAACCTACCGGGTCTTAGTAAGGCAGCATCAAGCACTTCTGGTTGGTTAGTTGCTGCTAAGACTATAACTGGCTTATCAGCTGAAGCAAATCCATCCATTTCGGTAAGAAGCTGATTTAAAGTTTGTTCTCTCTCATCATTACCACCAACTACTCCCATTGATCCCGAACGGCTTTTACCAATAGCATCTAATTCGTCGATAAATATAATGCATGGAGCTTTTTTCTTTGCTTGCTCAAATAAATCTCTGACTCTTGCTGCACCTGCACCTACAAAAAGTTCAACAAATTCAGAACCTGAAATAATGAAAAAAGGAACTTCTGCTTCACCAGCAACAGCCTTTGAAAGAAGAGTTTTACCTGTTCCTGGAGGTCCTACAAGAAGAACTCCTTTAGGTATTCGTGCTCCAATATCAGTATATCTCTCTGGTTTTTTTAAAAAATCCACTATTTCCGTTAATTCGTCTTTAGCTTCATCAACGCCTGCCACATCAGCAAAGGTTACTTTTGATTCATCATCTGGTACATAAACTTTAGCTTTACTTTTAGTAAAACTTAGGGCTCCTTGAGCACCTCCACCTCCCATACTCCTTCTTGCAAAGAACTGCAAAACAAGAATAAAAATTAGAGGAGGAACAACCCAGCTCAAGATGGTTGAGAAGAAATTAGGTTTCTTTGGAGGAGCAGCAGCAAATTCTACCCCTTTATTTTCTAGCCTTTGTGGAAGGTCCATATCAAAAATTGGGGTTGTTGCTAAAACCGAAGGTGCTCCTTCTTCAGCTCCATTTAATTCATATCTAATTTGTTCTTGAGTAATATATGCCCGCTTAACTTCCCCGTCATTAACCTGATCTATGAATAGAGAATAGGGAACTCTAGGGATTTGCATATTTTGATTAGGAAACAAACTACTAAATAAAAGTAATGCTCCAACTCCTATCAAAATGATATTTACAATTCCAAAACGTCTATTAGGTTGATTATCGTCTTGTCTTATTGGCATAGTTGTTTTCGGATCTTGAACTTATTATAAACTAAACCATAAGTTTCCTTACCTGTATTGTTTTTTTTGGGTAGAAACCGAACGGTACTTTGACCCATATAAATTAATTTTTAAATGAACTCTTAACGCATATATCATTGCCAATCAAACTAACCTGAGAATCACTTAATTTAATAATTTTATTCATTTCTTCAAATTCAAAATCACCAAAGGGATTCATACTATCCACTCCACCTAAAATTTTTGGAGCAATAAAGGTAATAATTTCCTGAATACAATTAGATTGAACAGCTGCTGTAGCTAATCTAGGGCCGCATTCCCACAAAACTTTATTACACCCTCTTTTGGCAAGTATTTTTGCAATTAAATTTGGATCATCTGATGATACCTTTTCAACCTCCACACATTTAGGAATCCTTGTAAGGTAACTTTCATTTGCAGTAGATGAATCATAAATGACTAATGTTTTTGCCTTATCGCAATCCCAAAGATTAGATTTTGATGGGAGATCTAAACTTTTTGTAAACACAACTCGCAAAGGCTCAGGGTTTTTTGAACCTCTAGTAGTCAAAAGTGGATTATCTTTCCTTAATGTGTTTCCACCAATAATTATTGCATCAAATTCTGCTCTGAAAGTATGAACTAAAGATCTTGATTCTTCATTAGTAATCCATTTGCTTTCACCATTTTTTAAACCTATTCTGCCATCAATACTCATTGCCCATTTGAGAACACCAAATGCCTTTTTAGTAATATTCCTATGAATGAAAGCCTTATTTAAGGCTAAAGATTCTTTTTCACATAATCCTACGTGAACTTGAATTCCCGCTTCTTTTAGCAATTGAATACCTTTACCAGATACTCTTTTATCAGGATCAAGAATAGATATATATACCTTTTTTATCCCCGAAGATATTATCTTATCTACACATGGAGGTGTTCTACCATGGTGACAACAAGGTTCAAGGTTTACATACATTGTCCCCCCATTGGCATCTTTATTTAGGTTTTCAGAAGCCATTGCCTCGGCATGAGGCATACCCGCCTTATAATGAAATCCCTCTGAAATAAGGTTTCCATTTTTATCAAGTATTACTGCTCCTACCCTAGGGTTAGGACTAGTTGTATTTTTCCCTAACGAAGCTAAAAAAATTGCTCTTTTCATCCATCTTGTATGGCTTACATTTTTTTCAGACATTTCTTCAATTAATAATCAACTTAGTGATCTCCATTCCTTAACCACGAAAGGGGGAACCGGTAACTCAGAAAAAACACCTAACAAAGATAATCTCAATGGTCTATTTTTATCTATATTTTGAATAAGCTCATCAAGGTCAAATTCTGCAGCAGCTTGTCTACCGTCATTTGCTAATGCCACATTAAGTAATGTTTTATCAGCTAAAAGCCATTGTTTTCTACCTGATTCAACTCTCAAGTCAGTCGGATGATCAATCCTAAGATTTCCTGGATATCCTATTACTCTCAAGATCAATTTATCTGCAAAAAGGGGCGATTTATAAGCTACTAATTGCCAAGTTTCAAAGTCCAAGTCCCTTAAAAACTCACTGCTTGCATTTATTAATTCCCCATTTATTTCTATTTCTGCAACTTCTGCAGATACTTTTATTGGGTTAAAAATAAAAGACAGAAGTAACAGTAAATGCAATATTCCTTTAAAAAAAGTATTTTTATTTGATTTTGTAATTTTCTTCATTTTCAGAATCCATCAGGGCATCTAGAGTTACAGCTGTTCTTACAATAGCTTGATACCTTTTAATTATTTTACGATTTTTTTCTATAACTCGAGATAAATTTAAAGTGTCTTTCTCAGAATAGCTAGATGTTAAATCACTAGAATCTTCTTCAATAAACTCAAATTCACTATCTTTATTAACTAGAGTTAACAATAAATCATGTAATCTCTTTCTCCTTTCAGACAATTAATTTAATATGATAACTCGAACAATAATAAGCTAATTTAATAAAACATTCAAACAGTCTAGTTCCCTTTCATTAAATATTGATGACCGAAGTTAATAGAAAAATTCATGTAATAGGTATAAATTCATATATATTTGGAGATTTATCTTCCAAATTACAAGATCTATTTTTAAGGACACGGAATATTGCCGTTCCCAATTCATATTTTGAAGAAATTAAATCATGGAGCGAAAATGATTTAGAAAAAAATAAATCATTTTTTTCAAGCAACAGTAATAACGAACTTCTTAACTGGCTTAGATCTCAAAAAACTGATGTTATTTTAATTTCGAGAGGAGATCCACTTTGGTTTGGAATTGGGAGAATACTACTAGAAAATTTTTCAAAAGATGAATTAAGTTTCTATCCTTCAAATACTTGCATTCAATTAGCATTTAGTAAGTTAAAGATCCCATGGCAAAATACTGTTAATGTAAGTATTCACGGAAGAGATTCGACTAAGTTAGTTGAGGCTCTTAAAGCAAGGCCTACAAGTTTGGCTATTATTACAGATTCAAATAACAAAAGTTTAGCAATAATCAAAAAAAATTTATCAGAATTAAATCTGATTGACTTCTATGATTTTTGGCTCTGTGAAGAGATAGGTTTCGACAATCAAAATATAAGAAAATTAAATCTTAAAGATTCATTGCCCTCTGATATATCAAGTTTGAACATTGTTGTTCTTACAAAAACAAAGCAAAATTACTCAAAAAATAATCTACCTCTTTTTGGAATCAGTGACCATATTTTTAAAACATTTGATGATAGACCAAATTTATTAACTAAAAGGGAGGTTCGCGTTCAAATCTTAGCTGATCTAGAGCTCCCAAAAAATGGTGTCATCTGGGATATAGGAGCAGGTTGTGGGTCAATCGGTTTAGAGGCTTTAAAATTAAGGCCTAATTTAGATTTGTTTTGTATCGATAAAAGGATTGGCTCAAAGGCTTTAATCCTAGAAAACTCAAAAAGGCTTGGCGTGAAACCAAAATTTATTTTTGAGGAAGAGATAAATAATACCTTGAATTCGAGAAATTTAAGTTCTTTTGAAAAACCTAATAGATTAGTAATTGGAGGATGTGATAAAAAGACTAAGCTTCAAATTATTAATAAACTGGCTCAGGGTATGAGGATTGGAGATATTATCGTTATACCAATAATTGACATTCAAACTATTAAAGAATTGAAAGAGGAATTAGAAGATAAAAATTTCAAAACAAACTTAAATTTAATTCAGACCTATAAAAGCTTAAGTATCGCTGAGGGGATGAGATTAGAACCAAATAATCCTGTTTTTTTACTAAAAGGGAAAAAATAAATTTAAATAATTTTTATTTGTTAGGTTTAGCCACATGCGGCAAACCCCAACCTAGTTTATTTCTTAAAACTTGGAAAAATTCATGATCTTCAAGTCTAATAAACTTTACTGAGTGTTTACTTCTTCTTATTAAAACTCTATCTTCAGGCCAAACATAACAACCAGCATTCCCGTCAACAACCATTACCAACCTTTCAGGTGTCGCGGGGAAAACAGTCACTGGCTCTGAATCATTAAAAACCAATGCCCTAGATGCTAATGAATGTGGAGCAATTGGAGTTAATTGCACGACTGGACAATCAGGAGTAATAACTGGCCCTCCAGCACTTAGAGAATAGGCAGTGGATCCAGTTGGAGTAGATAAAATTACTCCATCAGCTGAGATATCCACAGGAGCATGTCGCCCTATAGAAATCTCAAAATGACACATACTTGTCAGAGGTTCTCTGTGAAGAGCCATCTCATTAAGACAGAGAGACTCCCATCTCCTCTGATCATTCCTCATTACACTAATAATGAAGCAAGTTCTTTCTTCAATATCCCAATTTCCAGCTATGATTTTATCTATTGCTTCATCAAGATTTGTTAAATAAGCTTCTGCAAGAAAACCTAAATGACCAGTATTTATTGTAAGGATTGGAATTTCAGCAGGTGCTGTTTGCCTTGCTGCAGAAAGCACAGTGCCATCTCCGCCAAGAACAATTGCAAATTCCATTGACGAGTCAAATCCCTCGGGAACACAGTTCGTATAACCCAAAGGACGAACATGTTGATCAGGATTGGCGAAGCCAACCATTCCACCAGAACTACTAACCCTCACAACTTCATAATTGGATTTTTCCAATTTTTTCTCTACAGAACTTGCAGTCTGAACAGCAAGTTCCTTCCCATCATTAACGATTAGCCCTGCTTTACGTACCAATCAAAAAACTAAAACTATTACTATCTTAAACTAATTCGCTGGACAATCCTAATTTAAAATTTCAATTTTATTAGAACTGTTCTAAAAATCTAAGATCATTTGTATAAAATTTCCTAATATCGTCAATCTGATGTCTTACCATACAAAATCTTTCAACTCCTAATCCAGCGGCGAATCCAGTCCATTTCTCAGAATCTATACCTAATTTTTCTAAGACCTTCGGATCTACCATTCCGCATCCCATGACTTCTAACCATTTACCTTTCCATTGAACATCTACTTCTGCCGAAGGTTCAGTAAATGGGAAATAGCTAGCTCTAAACCTAACAGGAATATCTCCAAAAAAGGTCTTTAAAAATGTAAGAACCGTTCCTCTTAAATGACTAAAATTAATATCTTGATCGATACATAAAACCTCAACCTGATTAAATACAGGGGAATGAGTAGCATCTACAGCATCTCTCCTATACACTCTCCCTGGAGCAATAATTCTTACTGGAGGAGGATTTTTCTCTAAGTACCTTATCTGAACAGGAGAAGTATGTGTCCTTAAAAGTCGATTTTCATCTAAGTAGAAAGTATCCTGCATATCTCTTGCGGGATGATTTTTGGGTATATTGAGAGATTCAAAATTATAAAAATCAGTTTCTATTTCTGGACCACTTTCAACTGTGTATCCTAAACCACAAAAAATATCTATTATTTCATCTTGAGTTGAAATTAAAGGATGTTTATTCCCAGGGGGGGGTTCCAATTGAAGGGATAGTTACATCAAGTTTTTCTGTTTTAATCTTTTTATCTAATGCTTCACTGTTTAATTGATTTTTTCTTTCAGTTATTAATTCTTGCAAATTTATCTTTATTAAATTTGCCTTCTGACCAAGAATTGGTCTATCAGTGGCAGATAATTGACCCATTGTTTTTAAAATGATTGACAACTCACCTTTTTTTCCTAGCAAGGAAACTCTCAATTGATCCAGTGCTTCATGAGTATTAGAGTTATCTATATTATTTTTTGCTGTAAGAGAAAGATTATTTAGTTTTTCCTCAATTTGACTTAATGATTCAATTTGACTCACTGATATAGTAAAAATAAGTATTGCTTTATCTTACTTAAATATCGTCAATAAATAAAATGTATTGATTAATGAAACCGTTAAATATATTAATTAGCAATGATGATGGTGTTTTTGCTGCGGGGATAAGAGCTTTAGCAAAATCAGCGCAAAAAAGAGGACATAAGGTAAAGGTAGTATGTCCTGACCAAGAAAGATCAGCTACTGGTCATGGTCTTACTTTACAATCTCCATTAAGAGTGGAAAGAGCGGACGAATTATTTGGGGAGGGAATTGAAGCTTGGGGATGTTCTGGCACGCCTGCTGATTGTGTCAAATTAGCACTATCTGAACTCTTGGATAATAAACCTGATCTAGTTCTATCTGGAATAAATCACGGTCCCAATTTAGGGACAGATATTTTTTGTTCAGGGACAGTCGCTGCAGCCATGGAAGGCACTTTAGAAAATGTTCCTTCCATGGCAATAAGTGTTGCTAGTTTTAAATGGAAGGATTTTGAATTTGCTGGAGAAATTGCAATGAATATTGCCGAACAAGCTATTAATGATAGTTGGCCAGCTTCTCTTCTATTAAACTTGAATATACCCCCCTGCGAGAAAAGCGATATAAAAGAATTATCCTGGACAAGATTATCAGTAAGAAAATATAAAAATCAATTTTCCAAACGAGAAGATCCAAGGGGTGACGATTATTATTGGTTAGCAGGTGAGGTGGTTTTAGATCTTAAATCAAAAGGTTATGGTCCAAAAAACTGGCCTAGTGACGTATCTCAAATACAAGATAATAAAATATCTCTTACACCTGTAGAACCAGATTTATTTTGGAGGGGTAATTTAGAAGACTTACCTAAAATTAATAATTCATTTGTAAATCCTTCTTAAAAGCCATAAAGAAAAGCAAAGTCCAAAAAAATGAGCAGCAATAACTTGCGTATTACTGAGAACTGATAATATTTCCAGTCCAGTAATTGGGATATCAGATGTCGCTGTTATCAATTGTCCAGTTGTTTGAGAGGACGCTTGTATAAATAGAGCACCCATAAGAGCTTGATATCCAATTAATCCAAACAAAATTCCTAATAAATCGACTATGAGACCTCTTTTTATTAATTTACTGGTTTGTCCTCTTGAGGGTCTTGCGTTACTTGCGATTGCTCTACCAGTTCTAACTATTAACCATCCTTGCCAAAGACTAAAAAGTAGTAAAATCAAGGATATTGTTGTAAGTGATAGTCCAGGAGCCAAGCCAAGCTGTCCTTCGCTATTATTAACAACATTTGAAAAAAGCAAAACAGCCGCAACAACAACACCTAAAATGGATTGAACCCAAAAGCGTATCCATCCGATGCGCCGCATTCCAAATGAAAGGGACTGAAAATCAATTTTGTCAGACATTCATTTGATTGAATAAACTATAATCTATTCAAATTTGCCATCAAAATCATAAAATTGCACGTAATCTTTTGATCTCTTTAATATCGCCATCTGAAGTCAAGAATCCTACCTCAATAGCTATTGGAAGTTTTGATGGCCTACATGCTGGACACAGAAAATTAATAAAAAGTGTAGTTGAAGACAATCTATATACCCCAACAATTGCGAGCTTCTGGCCTCATCCAAGAGAAGTTCTATACAAAGAGACGCGTCTTAGACTCGATCTCCCTGATGAAAAACTACCTATTCTTGAAGATCTCGGGATTAAACAATTAGTTCTGATTCCTTTTGATAAGGAACTATCTAAATTAAGTGCAGAAAGATTTGTAAAAGATATTTTGATAAATCAATTACAAGCAAAAAATATTTCTGTAGGTGCTAATTTTAAATTTGGTTTTAAAAGAAGTGGAGACATAAATACTATAAAAAATACGATTAAAGATACCGATATAAAACTAAAAATTACTCCAATTTTAGAAGACAAAGAAGGTAGAATCAGCAGCAGCAGAATAAGAGATTTACTAGAAAAAAGTGATCTGAAAAATGCTTTCAAAATTCTTAATAGGCCTTATAGTTTTAATGGAAAGGTTGTTAAGGGTAAAGGGATTGGAAAAAGTATAGGATGGCCCACCGCAAATCTTGAAATAGATGGCAGAAAATTTCTACCTGGAGAAGGAGTCTACGCAGCTTGGACAACTATAGAAAATTCCAACCAAAAACTTGAATCAGTTATGAATCTTGGCTCTCAACCAACAATAAATCCTTTATTGCCATCGGCAGTTGAAGTTCATTTAATAAATAAAGATATCGATCTATATGGTTTAAATCTATCTATAGAACCAGTTGAAAAGCTTAGATCTCAAATCAAGTTCAACAATATAGATCAACTTTCTAATCAAATTAGAAAAGATAGAGATAATGCCCTAAGAATTTTTAAAAACAACAAAAAATAAGTCAAAATGCTGAATTCAAATACCACAAACTCTGAAGATTTAATCAGAATTTATCAAATTCTTGACGCTAATTTAGACAGAGCTAGAGAAGGACTAAGAGTACTAGAGGATTGGGCTAGATTTGGTCTAGGCAAAAAAAAGTATGTTGAAAGGATTAAAGATTTTAGACAAATTTTAGGGAAAAATCATTTAGAAGTTTATAAACAATCTAGAAATCATATTGAGGATAAATGCAAAGGATTGACTCATCAAGAGCAAATCAAAAGAAAAACTTCTGAGCAAATTATAAGTTCTAATTCAGCCAGAGTTCAAGAAGCCTTAAGAGTCATAGAAGAATTCTCAAGGCCACATAATCATGAGCTTTCAAAAATCGCCTCAGAAATTAGATATGAAATTTATGCTATAGAGATTGACTTATTAAGTTTAAGCAAACTTAATAAGTCGGAGGAAATATTAAAAGAAAATGATTTATATGTCATTACAGATCAAAAGGAAAACTTATTAGGAATAATAGAGGACATATTAATTGCAGGAGTAAAAATAATTCAATATAGATTTAAAACGAGAAGTGATAAAGATCATCTTCAAGAAGCAATTCAGATTAAAAATCTATGCAAAAGATATAATTCATTGTTAATCATTAACGATAGAGTTGATATAGCCTTAGCATCAAATGCGGATGGAATTCATCTTGGACAAGATGATTTAGACTTGAAAACCGCAAGAAAATTATTAGGGTTTTCAAAAATAATTGGGATAAGCGCAAATAATGAAATCGATATTTCTAATGCCCTTAAAGACGGTTGTAATTACATAGGAATAGGTCCAGTATTTGAAACTCAAACGAAAAAGGACAAAAAACCTTTAGGTATGGAAAAGATCAAAACATTAACAAAAGATTTAAATATTCCTTGGTTTGCTATCGGAGGAGTTAAGACAAATAATATTTCCTATTTAAAAAGCTATGGTTTTAAAAAAGTTGCCTTAGTTTCGCAATTAATGAATTCTGAAGATCCGAAAGAAGAAGCTATTATGATACTAAAAAAGTTATCTCATGAAAATTAAGGTCAATGGAGAGGAAAAAAAAATAGAACTTGATCAAGAAAATGCTCTGCTATCTTCAGCTCTAAACTCCATGGGATATAAACCCAACACAATTGTTGTCGAATTAAATAATTTAATTATTAATTCAATAAAATGGGAAAAAGTGAAACTTAAAGAGGGTGATAATTTAGAAATCGTTTCAATAGTTGGTGGTGGTTAAAAGATAAATTTTTGATAGATTAAAAATCTTCATAATTTTTTAAGTTTAAGGTTGAAACAATAACCAAATTTTTTCTTTTTTCGTTTTATATTCTTAGTTACTAAAAAAAAATAATGAAAGAAAAAACTGATAATAATTCAAGTTCCTTAAAATGGGAGCAAAATGGGGAGTTAGCCCATAAAGATTTATCTGAGTTAATTGAAAGATTAATGAATGTAGAAAGTGAACATACCTCATCTGAGCTCTCTAGATTAGGTACAAAATCAAACATAAAAGATTAAATTTGTTACTTAGATCTTGTCTTTATAAAAATTTGTACCAAATTAAAGTTACTGAATATAAAAATAAATGCCGAAAAGATTTCCAGAGTGGGTAAATACAGAAGTCGTGATAAAAGCAATCAAAATGAGAGAAGAAGGAATGCTTTCAAAACAACTTAATTTATGGATAGAAAATCTATTAGAAATAGAAAAAAAGTAATTATTTAGGGAATACTTTTAATAATTCTCAGAGCCGCCATTGCTGCTCCGTAACCATTATCTATATTCATTACTGCAATACCAGGAGAACAACTTGACAACATACTATTTAAAGCAGTAGCCCCATCCTTACTAACGCCGTAGCCGACTGAGACAGGTACTGCAATTATCGGTTGTGCTAACAAACCTCCAACAACAGTTGCCAAAGCTCCTTCCATTCCAGCACAAACTATTAATACATTATATTTATTAATTTCTTCTAACTGACTCATTAATCGATGAAGTCCTGCTACTCCAACATCCATAAAAGATTGACAATTCACTCCATAAACTTCAAGCGCTAATTGTGCTTCAAGTGTTACTGCCAAATCACTTGATCCTCCTGAAATTATGGCAACTTTTTTATTTGTATTTATTTTATTCAGATTTTTCCCAATTATTAGGCAATTTGCTTCTTCATAAAATCTTGCATCATAATACAAATCTAAAAGATAGTTAGCCTTTTCACTATTAATCCTAGTAATGAAAACAACCTCATTTTTACTTAATACACTTTCAGATAATCTCTTTAATTGATCGATACTCTTGTCTTGCCCCCAAATAGCCTCAATTAGTCCAAGCCTCTCTCTTCTTTGAAAATCAAACTTGATATCAAAATTCATTTTTGTTTGTTTAACTCCCCCTCATAAATTAATTTAAAAGGATTTTCTCCTACATTTAGAGCAGCTTTAACACTAGCTTCGAATTTTTGTTGGACTACATTTACTTCTGCTATTGGTATGCTTTTCCATAATTTTTTACTTTTCCAATTTACCAATATTAAAGCTTCTTCTTTTTCTTTATCCCAAAATAATTGTCGGCCCAAAAAACCATCTTGAGAAGATAACCATGGCTCCCATATTTCTTTTTCAGCATCCAACCATGCTGCTTTTACATTGGCAGGGACTTGAAGTCTTAATTCTTCTATGACCATTTCACCTTGATAATTATCCATAGTAAGAGCTTTTAAATTGGAACTATCAGATTGAAAAATTAAAACTACTAAGCAAATTAATACTAAACAAAATCTTTGAATTTTTTTTTTCAAATTTATATTCAATTTCATTTTTTCTCAAGTAGGACTACTGAATGGCAACTAATACCTTCTTCTCTCCCTTCTGGACCCAATTTTTCATTCGTAGTTGCTTTAATCCCAATTAAATTTTCATCAATATTTAAGACTTCAGAAATATTTTTTTTCATTAGTTTTATATGTGGCATGATTTTTGGCCTTTCAGCGACAAGAACACTATCAATATTATTTATTTCCCAACCATCTTGTCTGATCAAGTCAATAACTTTTGATAACAAAAACAAGCTATCAGCATTTTTCCATTTTTCATCAGATGGGGGGAAATACTTTCCAATGTCGCCAAGCGAAAGTGCTCCCAATAATGCATCCATTATTGAGTGACTTAAAACATCAGCATCACTATGACCATCCAATCCTAACTTATCAGGATGATTTAATTTCACACCTCCAATTATTAAATCTCTATCCTTTACAAGTCTATGAATATCGTAGCCATTACCAATACGGAAATTTGGACTTGATTTCGTCATATCAATACTTTTGGAGTATCTGAGAACAATCCGTAATTTTTCTATAATTCCAAATGGATATTTTAATTAACATTTAATGATACTTTTAACTAATTATTCAATATTTTACCAATAAAAAGAAAATTAAAGAATAATGGTCCAACATATCTTTTGATTATTATCTATATTTACTTTATTTCAAAACCATTCTGCTTACAAATTTGTTCATCAAAGAAGTAAATTTGGGTTCTATCTTAAACTGCCTTTGGTATAAATGCGCATTTAGGTACCATTTTCTCGATGGATTTAACTGTATCATTATTAAATTAGTTGTATGCCCCTCAAGAGGAATTCTTGCTTTATGAAGACAAACGTTCAATTTACATATAAAAACATCACCTATACCGCCAACAAAATAAGATTTTTTTGCTTTTTCAATATTTTTTTTCTTTAATAAATATTGTTTTGTTTGATTGATATCAATTAATTCTAAAGGACCATCACTCATCTCAATTTCTGACATCGGAATGAATACCTTTAACATATTTTTACTATAGGGTTTATCTAGATGATAGTTATTGGCATACCAAGGTTGATCTTTTTCTTCTTTAGATACAGCAAAATTCTGATAAGCGCCAAAATAGTCAATACTATATTTAAATCCAGTTTGTGAAGTCAAAAAACCACAAAATTGTTCATCAAAAATCAACCTTATTACCGAATTTAAGTTTTCTCGACTTAATATATATCTTTTATGATACTTATTTGAGTAAAAAGTCTCCTGATTATTATTTAAGATAAAATCAAAATTTTGTTTTGAGATATTTAGTTCACTATTTTTATTTATTTTGAGAAATCCATTTTTATTTAATTTGTATTTAGATTTAAAATTTATTCTTAAGAAATGATTTTCAATAATTGCAATAATTCTTGAATAGAATAAACAAATAATTAAATATGATCTGTTAATAAAAAATTTCATAATTAAATTACAGTATTAATTGAAAATTTTTTTTAAATTTTATAGTAATTTATTTAAGTTTGCATTTTTTCTAAACATGTTTTAGTAGAAGAACTTTTATTAAAACTCTTCTCTTACGAATTTTTTTTAGCCGATTATCAAAATCTCCTTAAATCATTTTCATCACAATCAAACTTTTTAATATCATTACTTTTCATAAGATCTCTTCTTCTATTAAAGGTTCTTTTTAACTGCTGTTCTTTTCTCCAAAGTCTTATATCTTTATGATTACCATTTGTGAGTACATCGGGTACTTTCATATTCCTAAAAACTTGAGGTCTTGTGTATTGTGGGTACTCTAATAAAGAAGAATTATGACTCTCATCAACTAAGGAGTCTGGATCACCAAGTGTCCCTGGCAATAATCTAGTCAATCCGTTTATTATAGATATAGCCGGAATTTCCCCTCCAGAAAGTACATAATCTCCTATAGATACCTCCTCATCCGCTAAGCATCTAACCCTCTCATCAAAACCTTCATATTGACCACAAATAATTATTATTTGATCCAAATTCAACCATCTCAAAAGATCCTTTTGCTTTAAGACTTTGCCCTGTGGAGTCATCAACAAAGTTTTACTTTTAGGGGATTTTCTTATTGATTCATGTGCCTTATAAATAGGTTCAGGTTTCAATACCATTCCTGCTCCTCCCCCATAAGGTTTATCATCTACTTGTTTGTAAGAACCTTCTCCAAATTCTCTTAAATCATGTAAATTTACATCGATCAAATTCTTATCTAGAGCTCTTGTTATAACCCCTAAATTATTTATTAATTCAAAAGCTTTAGGGAACAATGTAATTACATCAAAATTAAAACTACTCATCTAAAACTCTTCCTCATAACCAAACTCAATTAACCTTGATTCTTTTTTTCTCCAATTTGGAACCACTTTCACAAACAACTCCAAGTGTACTGGACCATCAATCAATTTTGACATATTTGATCTTGCTGACTGACCAATATTTTTCAGCATTGAACCTTTCTTTCCAATAAGGATGCCTTTTTGAGTTGATCTTTCAACAATAATGGTAGCCAAAATAGCTGTAAAACCTTTACCATTTTTTCTTTTCATTTCCTCAATCTTTTCTATCTTCACTGCAACACTATGAGGTACTTCTTCTCTTGTGTTTATTAATACCTGCTCTCTTACTAAATCAGATAATAAATTATCTAATGGTTGGTCGCATATCGTCTCTTCGCCATAAAGTTTTGGTCCCTCTGGAAGAAAATTAAGTGCCATATCGACTAGTTCAGAACATCCTTCTCCTTGAGAAGCACTTACAATTTGAAAATTTCTATTAATTCCGAAAAATCTTCTATATTGATCTAATCGTAAGTTCCTAAATTCTTTATTAACCAAATCCCACTTATTCAATGCAACAATAAACTCAGTTTTATTTGCAATTAAAAAGTTCAATATATATTCATCACCTCTACCAGGTTCTTCACTTGAATCAATTACAAAAATTACCATATCAACTCCATTAATTGCAGATTTAGCGTTTTTTACTAATATCTCTCCAAGTCGATGATGAGGTTTATGAACACCTGGTGTATCGACAAAAATTATTTGCCCATTGTTTGTAGTAAGTATTCCTTTTAATTTATTTCTAGTAGTTTGCGCTATTGGAGAAGTAATTGTTATTTTTTCTCCAATCAATTTATTTATTAAAGTAGATTTACCCACATTTGGCCTTCCTAGTAAAGTTACGAACCCAGATCTATAATTGGTCAAAGACTTTTAATGCATCAATAATAAAATTCTGATCAAAAATGGAAAAAAAAACCATAAATTTAAAAGAAGCTTCGTTTACTCAAGCAATAAACATATCCGCACAATGGTGTAAAGAGTGGGGTGAAGATTTACTCAGCGAAGAGGTTTTGGCAGATAGGATTGCAGAGCTAATTAAAACAAGAAATGGGCTCAGAGGATTCTTTGCGTACGCTTTATCAGATAAAGATTGTTTTTTGTTAGATAAACTTCCATTTTCACTAATTTATAAACTGAACGAAGGTGGGGAAGTTGTAGCAGACATAGTTGTAAAAAATTTAATAATGAGTTCCGCTCAAATTATTATTCATCGAAGAGATAATAATCATGAATATGAAATATCATCAGAAAATATTTCCGATAGATGTAAAGCTATTTTGAGAATGTTTGAAACCAAGTTAGTTACAAAGTCAGTCAATCAAGTCCTTAGAGACTTAGATAATATGGGAAATAGTTTTGAAAATTCAACAAAATATGATTCAGACCAAAAGGAATTTATAAAAAAACAAATTCTTGATATCGCCCAATAAAAAAGCGTAGATATGAACCTACGCTTCATTTTTAAAGTATTTGGATATATAAAATCTAATCTCTTCTACCGCCTCCGTTGAGTGCAATCATTAATCTTAGAATAAAAACAAAAAGGTTTATATAAGTTAAATACATACCTAAAGCTCCTGCGAGATATTGATCATCTCTGTATCTTCTTGGCATAGTATAAAAATCAACAAATGCCATACCTACAAAAAGGATAGTTCCAAAACCAGAAATCATTAACTCTAATCCTGAAACTCTACCTGCTGCCCCCCAGAAAAAGTCTGGATTAAACCAACCTCCAATCATTTGGATAAATATAGCTAGAAGTAGTCCTAACAATCCAAGTCCGACTGCTTTGCTAAGTGCCTGTCCGACATTATCACTCATTCTTTGACCTGCGAAGGAGGCAATAACAAAAGTGACCCCAGTAGCAAAAACTGCAGTAAAGACAGCACCCATACCGATTGTTAATTGCGCTATGAAGATTAAACCACTTAACGTAAATCCTGTTAAAACACTATAGGCAGCAAGTAAGGGAAGGGCTTTTGAATTATTAGCGTTATTAGCTGCTGATGAAGCAATAAAAAATAGAATTAGTTCTGCAATTATCGCTACTAGAGCAAGAGGTTGAAATAAAGCAGGATTAGTTTTGATTAGTGAAAATCCACCTAGAACTCCTAGACCAGTTAGAGCCATTCCTCCACCAACATATGGCAATGCATTGCTGATAACGTTTGGTCCAACAATTGAACTAGTTTGCGCTTCACGAATAGCTTGATTGAAATTACTACTTGCTGGCATTTTTTTAATTAGATATAGACTTATTCTACTTGATTTTTAAAATTTCAGGGTACGGATCTCCAGAGTTATAAAGTTATTGATAAGCCTCAATAATTTTCTGAACTAAAGGATGGCGAACTACATCTTGAACAGTCAAATAACAAAATTTTATACCTTCAGTTTCAGAGAAAATTCTTGATGCTTCGACGAGGCCGCTTTCCTGATCAGTTTTTAAATCAATTTGAGTAATATCTCCATTTACAACCATTTTTGATCTCTCACCTAATCTGGTTAAAAACATTCTCATTTGAGAACAAGTTGTATTTTGTGCTTCATCTAAAATAACCAAAGATTTGTCCAAGGTTCTTCCTCTCATAAATGCTAAGGGAGCAACTTCAATAATTCCTTTATCGATCAACGAATTTGTCCTATCAAATCCGAAAATACTATGCAAAGAATCAAATAGGGGTCTTAAATATGGATCAACTTTTTGTTGCAAATCTCCAGGCAGGAATCCTAAACTTTCACCAGCCTCAACGGCTGGTCTGGTTAAAACAATTTTTTCTATTTTTCTTTCGTTCAATAGTCTTGCTGCGCAAACAGTTGCCAAAAATGTCTTACCAGTTCCAGCTGGACCTATTGCAAACGTAAGATCAAATTTTTCAATTGATTCAACATATTCTTTTTGCTTTATAGTTCTTGGCCTTAAAAATCTACCTTCTTTTGACCGAGCAAGAACTTTTTTTCCAAGTTCAGCATGTGAAGATGACTCTCCCATATTTAAAGAGCTTAGAGCGGCTTTAAGATCAACCTCTGGCACTTCTAATCCTTGTTCCCAAATTGGTCTTGTTAGCTCTACTAATGCTGAAGCTCTCTCAATCTTTGATACTACGCCGTTCATCTCAAGCTGTAAGCCTCTTATGGTTAAAGAAACCCCCGTTAGAGATTCGAACTTTTTTAAGAAAGAATTTCCAGGCCCAGATAATGCTGTAGCAGCATCAGAGCTTGGCAAATCAATTTTGAAGTGACCATTTTTGGAAACTTCCTTCATCTAGTTATTGAATAAGAATAAAAATTTACCAAACTACTAGCCTTAAGCTTCATTACCATTACTATCGCTTTCAGCTTTAGTAGTATCATTTTCTTCGACTTTTGTTTTACCTTTTGCAACTTTTTCCTTCTCTAACTTTGCCTTACCAATAGCGATAGAGGGTCTTTCTATTTTTTCTAATAACCCTCCCTTTTCTAATAAAGTCCTAACAACATCAGTTGGCTGAGCACCCTGAGTAAGTCGTGTTCTTAAGGCTTCTGTGTCAAGCCTAGTTTCCTTAGTTCTTGGGTTATAAAAACCTAATTCTTGAAGAGGTTTACCATCTCTTCTGGAAGTACTATTGCATGCAACAATTCTGAAACTTGCCTCTTTTTTCTTTCCAAAGCGCTTAAGGCGCAATTTAATCATCTTAAATCAATGCGTTTTCAATAATAATATCATTTAAAGGTAAAAATTTAGAAACTATAAATCAGCAAACCCTTTTTTCTTTTTATTATTTTTTTGTTTTTTCATTGATTTATTACTACTCATTCCTGGCATTCCTCCCATTCCTGGCATTCCTCCCATTCCCGGCATTCCTCCCATTCCTGGCATTCCTCCATTCGACATTTGTTTCATAAAACCTCTCATTCTTTGAAAATCAGCTAATACTTTATCTACATCTTTTGCTTCATAACCACTGCCCTGAGCAATCCTTTGTCTTCTGGAAGGCTGAGCAGCAAGAACTTCAGGTTTTTGTTTCTCCTCAATAGTCATTGATGAGATCATAGATTCTATTTTCTTAAGCTGATCTTCTCCATCTTTTATCATCCCATCGTCGATTTTATTCATTCCAGGTATTAATTTTATTAATCCACCAAGTGAGCCCATCCTTTTTATTAATCTCATTTGCTTAACAAAATCATTAAAGTCAAAAGTTGCTTCTTGAAGTTTCTTTTGCATAGCTTCTGCATCAGCAAGCTCGACTTCCTTTTGTGCTTTTTCAACAAGTGTTAATACATCACCCATTCCTAAAATTCGGCTAGCCATTCTTTCTGGATGGAATGGTTGCAGGGCCTCTATTTTTTCGCCTACACCTATGAATTTAATAGGTTTACCACTTATTTTTCTTATTGATAAAGCCGCTCCTCCTCTAGAGTCGCCATCCAACTTAGTTAGTATAGCCCCCGAAATTCCTACTTTTTCATGAAAAGACTTTGTCAAATCAGCAGCTTCTTGCCCAATCATAGAATCAACAACAAGCAAAACTTCATCAGGATTAGACACTTCCTTTATCCGAACCATTTCACTCATCATTGAATCATCAATTTGCAATCTTCCTGCAGTGTCAATAATGATCGAGTTAAAATTATTTTCACTCGCATAATTCAATGCGTCCTTCGTTATCTCTTCTGGTTTGCTATTTTTATCTTTTGCTGAAAAAACTTCTAAGTCGTATTGACTTCCTAGTGTTTTAAGTTGTTCTACAGCTGCTGGTCGATAAATATCTGCAGCCACCAAAAGAACTTTTTTTTCTTTTTCCTGCAAATAAAGGCCTAATTTTCCTGTTGCAGTTGTTTTACCAGCTCCCTGAAGTCCAGCCATTAAAATAACAGTTGGACTATTTTTATTTTCGTTTAATGGAGAATTTTCATTCCCCATAATGTTAATCAATTCTTTATTTACAACTTCTATAAATTTTTGACCTGGGTTTACACCCCTAACTACTTCTTCTCCGATAGCTTTATCTTTAACATCTGATATAAAATCTTTTACTACAGATAAACTAACATCGGCATCAAGAAGTGCTCTTTTTACCTGATTCAAGGCATCATTAATATTATTTTCACTAATTTTTGCTTCGCCTCTTAAACCTTTTACTGCGTCTTCAAAGCGTGATGAGAGTTCATCAAACATTATTAAAAAGAAATTTTAATTATTATAGATGATCTCGAAGTTTATACTTACAAGCCACTTACAAAATCAACCAATTTCCATGATTTATTAGAAAAACCCAATATATATTTAACTTTCAGAGGATTCAATGATGTTTCATTAACAAATTCCCCAGAATCCTTTAATATCCTCTCTAAATAATTTAATTCAACTAAAAGAACAATCCTAGAGGAAGTCTGCGATTTCAAATCTATCTTAAGTATTTGGGAATTAATTTGTTTATAAATTCCTTTCTTTATGTCATTTTGTCTTTCTTCAATTGTTCTATCAATTAAACCATTACTAACAATAGTAGAGAGATTAATTTCACTCTTTCCAGCTAAGTAATTACTTTTTTTCAGAAGCCATATATTAATTAAATTTCTTAACTCTTCTAAAGAAGGCGATGCTGTAGTCAGTGCTTTGAATTTAGAGGAATTAATTGCAGTAGATTTATCAGGGATTGAATTTAATTTATTTGAGGGATTTTTTTTAATTTCTTGAGTAATATCGTTATCACTAACCTTTTGATTTTTATCTAAAGCTATAAAAGGTTTATCCTCAACAGCATCATCCTGAATTGAATTTTTAAAATTATTTCTTAAAAATCCAATCCCAATACCAAATGTGAATAAGATCAAAAACGCATATAAATAAATTAAATAAGGTGAGCGACTGGTAATCTCTTTATCCTTCAGAAATTCTCCAAAACCAAACTTTAATTCAGCAATTTTTTCTATTAAGTACTTATAAAACTCTATTGGTTTACTCTTAAAGATTCCCTCATTGAATTTATTTTCTTGAATATCAAGCTTTTCATATACTTGTTTTATGCCACCTGGCAAAGGTAATCTACTTTCATCAATATTATCTAGTGTACTACCAAAATCATCTGTGCTCTTTGTCGAAGATTCTTTTTTGATCTGTTGGTTCTGGAAATTTGATTTAATTGTAGTTTTATTTGATTTCTTTTCTAATGTTTCAATAAATTCTTGAATTTCTCTATCTTCAAACCAAGAATCTAAATCCACTTCTTTTAAGTCAATATCTCTATAACCAACTAAAACATCATTCTCCAACCAATTTTTACAGAAAATGCATATCGCCTCCAAGTTATTGCCTGGATAATTGTTAAGCCAATCTCGTAATTTCTCATCAGAGCTGCTGGAGAACCTTGCAGAGGCCTTTTCAATATCTGCTAGTAGCAAGTCTAAACAACCAACAAGAGGCATTGAATCAAGACCTGATAAATTAAGTTTCTTTAATATCCTCCTCGCTTCAAATAATTTTTCCGGCTTTCTTCTTGAGAAACCAATAGCTGTTAAGGATAGAAAAGCTAAAAATCCTGCTTCTAACGATCCTCTTTTTTGTAATCCAAGAAACAAATCTATCTGTTCTTGCACAGTCAAATATGGCTTAATTTGTTGAAAAAAAGCTTCAAACTCTTGCTGATTTAAATAATTTACATATTCAGATTTATTATTACCTTCTAAACCACCTCTTTTAACTATTAAATTTTCCAACATACTTAAACCTTTTTTATGAGACTCCTGATCATTCAAATCCCTACTAAGGAGATCTAGAATCCTGTAAGGAAGCAGAGAAGCCAAGTCTTCTTCAAGATCTTTCCTTATTTCCCCAAGCTTTCCCATTCTTTGAAGAAGTTGAATACCTTCATGTAAAAAATCTGCAGCGTTTGAATAGGATCTAAGCTGTTGTTCTTGAATCGCTGAATCTCTTGATGTCAAAGCAGCCAATAAGGTTAAATCAGCTTCTCTACTACTCCCTAAAGCTGGGGTTTGTGGGGGCTGTAATGCTTTTCTCGTGATTTTAAAAGCTTCTTTAGATGAACCTGATTCCCAAAGAAGTATTAACCCCGCTACTTCTCTATTGGAAGAGAATTCTAATCCAGATGCACCATTAAGTAACAAATTTTCGTATTCTCTCCTACTTTCTGGATCTGTGAGCAAATCAGCAGTCAAACGAAGCAACTCTGATCTTTGGGTTAGGACCTCATAAGTAAAACCTTCATCAGGCGTTTTATCCAACCTTAACTGAAACGCCCTTAGTATTTCCTCAGATGTTGCGGAGGGGCTTACGCCAATTAAACGAAAATGGTCTAAAGGAAGTTCCAAACAAATATCCTATTAAAAAATTCTTAGACAAATTTTATCAAGTTAAAAACTTTTTTCATAAGGTCTTACAGAGTTATTAAAAAAAATCATGAAAATCGACCTTCACAGCTTAGAATGTTAACAAATCAAAACTTCAATAAGGTATTTTCTTGGAAACACACGTAGAGAGAATCTCAAATCTTCAAGATATAAAAAGAGCCAAATTAGATCGAGAAACAGGATTATTTCTTTATGAAGATATGACACTTGGTCGAAGATTCGAAGATAAGTGTGCAGAAATGTACTATAGGGGAAAAATGTTTGGTTTCGTTCATTTATATAACGGTCAAGAGGCAATTAGCACTGGAGTAATTGGCGCCATGAGAAAGAAACATGATTGGTTTTGCAGCACCTACCGCGATCATGTTCATGCACTAAGTGCAGGTGTTCCCTCTTTTGAAGTCATGAGCGAACTTTTTGGTAAAGCTACAGGTTGTAGTAAAGGCCGAGGAGGTTCCATGCACTTATTTTCACGAGAGCATCACTTATTAGGAGGATATGCATTTATTGGAGAAGGCATTCCAGTTGCTTTAGGATCAGCCTTTTCAAGCAAATATAAAAAGGAAGTTCTTGGGAATAATAATAGTGATGCAGTAACTGCAGCATTCTTTGGAGATGGGACTTGCAATAATGGACAGTTTTTTGAATGTTTAAATATGGCCCAATTATGGAAATTACCTATAATTTTTGTTGTTGAGAATAATAAATGGGCTATTGGTATGGCTCACGAAAGAGCCACCAGCAGTACCGAAATCTGGAGAAAAGCCTCTGCGTTTGGCATGCATGGTGAGGAAGTTGACGGAATGGATGTATTAGCAGTAAGAGGGGCAGCACAAAGAGCAATTGAACGCGCTAGGGCAGGAGAGGGGCCCACTCTTTTAGAATGCTTAACTTACAGATATAGAGGTCATTCTCTTGCAGATCCGGATGAATTAAGGGCTGAGAAAGAGAAGGAGTTTTGGGGCAAAAGAGATCCAATTAAGAAATTAGCTAAAGAAATTATTGATGGTAAATTCGCAACCCAAGAAGAATTAAAAAGTATTGAAAAGAAAATAGATAAAGAGATAACTGATTCTGTTAAAGATGCTTTAGATTCACCTGAACCACCTTCAGAAGAATTAACTAAATATATTTGGGCTGAAGATTAGATTAAATAGTACTGGGTAATTTTCTGGTTAAATTTCTTAATTTTCTTAATGCCTTCAATTCAACTTGTCTTACTCTTTCCCTAGAAACTTCTAATAATCTACCTATTTCTGCAAGTGTATGTCTCTCATTTCCATCTAGTCCAAACCTTAATTTAAGAACATGTTGTTCTTGCTCGCTTAGGTGACTTAACCACTTTCCAAGTTGCTCTTGATGCATTTTCTGCTCAACTTGATCTAAAGGCTCTTCATTATTACTATCTGCAATTAAATCACCTAAAAAGCTCCTACCATCATCACCATTAACTGGAGCATCTAAACTACTTGTTGATAAAGCTTGTCTTAAAACAGAATCTAATTCTTCCACATCAATTTCCATTGCTTCTGCAATTTCAATTCTGCTTGGCATAGCACCAAGTTTATGTGCAAGATCTCTACTAACTTTTCTTATAGATGCTAATCTTTCGCTTAAATGAACTGGTAAACGGATTGTTCGTGATTGACAAGCTATTGCTCTTGTCATACTTTGTCGAATCCACCAAAAAGCATAAGTAGAAAACTTATATCCCCTTGTCGGATCAAACTTTTCCACAGCCCTCTCCAAACCAAGAGAACCTTCTTGAACTAAATCAAGAAGTTCTAGACCTTTACCTTGGTATTTTTTTGCAACACTAACAACTAATCTTAAATTAGCTTTCATCATTCTCTCTTTAGCTCTTCTGCCAATTTTTATTGTTCTTTTTTGCTGGGTTGTAAAATCTTTAGTTTTTTCATTTAATTGACCATCTTCTGTAAGAACCATCATTTTCTGAACTTGATTTCCCAATTCAATCTCTTCAGCAGGTGTTAACAAAGGAACTCTTCCGATGTTCTGCAAATACCAACTAATCGGATCATTACTTCTTCTTCTTGGGGGTTCAGTTTGTGCTGGTATTGAGGAAACCATTTTTTTGACCTAACATAAGGTACTAAGACTCTCCTACATTTTTAATGAAATAGCCGAATATTTAATGCGCGCTTCAGATTTCAAGTAATATTTGTATATTTATGTGTTTAAAACTATAAATAACTCACTTAAATTGTTTCTTTCAAGATATTTGTCTCGTTTTCTTATTTCTCATTAATTTCGATAATTCATCACCAATAGCATAAGCATTTGACCCAGTTTTACACTTTGATGCAGCAAATGAATGTAAAAGTACGTATTTAGCAAAAAAATCAGTCGTTATATTTCTACAAAACGTCAAATCAATCGCAGAACTGCCAGCTACAAATCCGGATAAAAGATCACCTAATCCAGCTCTAGCCGTCTGAGAATCAGTCCCAAAAAGTTGCCATGCTTTTTGATCATCAGCAACTATGCTGTTAGCTCCCTTTAACAAAACACTTATATTAAATTCTTTGGCCGCTTTAAGAGCTAGTCCAACATTAGTATCACCTTTTATATGAGGAAATAACCTTAAAAATTCTTTGTTATGAGGTGTAATCCATGTTTTAAATTTTCTCTCTAAAAAGAATTTTGATCCTAATTTAGATTCCGAAATCCTATTGAGTGCATCTGCATCCAAGATCAATAATCCTTCAAAACTTAAAAGATAGTCTTTTGATTTTTCCCAATCATCATTATCAATTCCTATTCCTGGGCCTAAAGCTAATGAATCAAATACACTTAAATCAATATTTTTTAATACACTTAATAAAGATGCATTTCCATTGTGATTAGATTGCATAGTTCCTTTTAAAACTATTTCTGGGGCAACTTGCCAAATAGATTCAGCAACTAACTCAGGTAAAACCGCAGAGATAAATCCTGCTCCGCTTGATATGGCCCCTTTTAATGCTAAGTATGCTGCGCCAGGATATTTTTCACTTCCCGCGATTAATAATGTTCTTCCCCTTTTATATTTATTGGAATTTTTTGGTAAAGAAGGTAAATCAATATTTTTTAAATCTTTGTAAGTAACCTTAAAAATCCTTTTATCAACTTTGGACAATTTACTAACAGGCACCCCAACATCTATATGGTTCAATTCACCAATAAAAGGCAAAGCAGAATCTTGTATTAACCCAATTTTATTAAGACCTATAGCTAAAGTGTAGTCTGCCTTTACTGCATTATCTAAAAACGGCTTTCCTTTATCAGGACATAATCCTGTTGGAATATCAATACTTATTACCTTGCCATATTTATTATGAAATTTTTGATTAAATAGTTTGATTAATTTATTATCAACTATTCTTGTTTGATTATTACCAAAAACCGCATCAATCCATAGTTCTTTCCCATTTGCATCAGGGGGCTCTACTAATTTTGTAACGCCAATAGATGTAAGATAATTAAGGTGGTTATTTGTTATTGTTTTTTTTATCGGGAATGGACACCATACCTGGACTAAAAAACCTTTCAAAAAAAGCTCTCTAGCTATTACGGCACCGTCCCCACCATTATGCCCAGGACCTATTAAAACAGTTATTCCATGCTTTAAAAGAGTTTTCCTTTTCAAGAGCCATCTACTAATTTGGATTCCAGCTTTTTCCATCAATGCTTCTTGTGGCATGCCATCAGAAAACATTTCTTTCTCTAATATCAACATTTGCTTTGAATCAACAATTAAATGTTTAGAGTCAATTGTTGGCCATACAATTTCGTTCATAATTAGTACAAAACAATTGAAGTACTGTTCAAAAAATTAAACTTCCATGTTAAAGACACAAAAGGATAAAAAATCAGAGAACTATTTTTCTACTAATAATAAAACTAAAAAGGACAAAAATATTATTGTAGGTCTTTCTGGTGGCGTAGATAGTTCCCTTTCAGCTGCTCTTCTTGTAGAAAGAGGCTGGAATGTTGAGGGACTAACTCTTTGGCTAATGAAAGGACAAGGCTCCTGTTGTTCTGAAGGATTAGTAGATGCTGCTGGCCTTTGTGAAGATTTAGGAATTAACCATAAAATAATAGATTCAAGAGAAATATTCGAAAGAGAGGTGATTAAAAAAACTACTGAAAGCTACGAGAAAGGTTTCACTCCACTTCCATGTTCTATGTGCAACAAAAATGTGAAATTTGAAGAGATGCTTAATTACGCAATAACAAAAAAAGACTTTACTCATATTGCGACCGGACATTATGCAAGGCAAAAAAAATCATCTTATGCTGAAAAACTTGATTGCAAGAGCTTTGTATTTAAGGAATTTCTTCTTCTAAGAGGTGCTGACGAGAACAAAGACCAAAGTTATTTTCTCTATTCTCTTTCACAAGAAGTACTGAGCAGATTAGAATTTCCTCTTGGTGAAATGAAAAAAGAAGAAACGAGAAAGGAAGCCCTGAGATTAGGCCTTAGAACTGCTCAAAAGCCAGAAAGTCAAGATTTATGTTTAGTTGAGCATTATGGATCAATGCAGAGATTTATTGACAAGCACATTGAACCCAAAGAAGGAGAAATTATGCATGTCAACGGTAAAGTTCTTGGTACACACAATGGTATTCAGCACTTTACGGTAGGTCAAAGAAAAGGTTTGGGCATTGCTTGGCCTGAACCATTATATGTAAAAAGTTTAGACAGAAAAAAAAACGTAGTATACGTAGCTGATAAAAGTGATCTTTTTAATAGAGAAGCAATAATTAGTAAGGTTAACTGGGTTTCAATCGAAGAACCTAAGCAAGAGATAGAAGTAGAAGCACAAATCAGATATAGAAGTCATCCAGTAAAAGGCACTTTAATTCCTTTGAAAAATTCAGATAATCCAACTAAAACATTTAAATTAATTTTTGAAGAAAGTCAAAGTTCGGTAACGCCCGGACAAGCTGCAGTATTTTATAAAGGAGAAATTTTATTAGGTGGTGGATTAATTAATTTTCCAAAAGATATTTAATCCCATAAAAAATATAAACAAAAACAAAATAGGTTTATCTCCAAATTTTGTATAGAAAGTCTTTTCGGATGAAAAATTAGGGAATACTATTTCATTTTGCTCAACATTTAAATCAAGCATTTGAATTATTTTCCCATCATCCTGAACTAAACCCGAAGGGCCTGTGTTTGATACGAGTAAATTATTTTTCTTATTTTCAATACTTCTCAATCTCGCCAAAGATAGGAATTGATTAGATAGCTTAATTGGATAGGGATCTAAATTTGCTGCAGTTATTATTAGTTTTGCACCGCTATTAATAGCCTTTCTTATTTTCACTCCATCACTAATTTCGTAACAGATAGCTACTGCTAATGGGGGTGTAAATTTAGGATCGAAAAATCTTGAATCAGAACCTGGTTGAATTCCTCCTACTGCAGATAATCCTCTTGAAAAACTATTTAGAAATCTAGGTATTTTTTCACCTAATGGAACAAGTCTATTTTTATCTATGAAAGAGGTAAATGATTTATCTCCAATTTGAAATCCCAGTAAAGAGCTTCTTAACTCATTATCGTAATTTCTGAAACCTCCTGCCAAAGTATTAACCTTAATGCCTTTAGGTAAATAAAAATTATTAGATAGAGTTCCTTCAGGAGCAACAAGAAGTTTTGCTTGATTGGCTAAAGCATATTCTTGAGCGATAGATTGTTTTTCTTTAATAAACTCATCATCTATTTTTAATTTTTCTCTTGTTGGGATATTTGTTTGCCAAATAGCCACAGGAAATTCAGAATTTGTTTTTATTGGATTTGTTAGCCCCCCAAATAAATGTAAGAAAATAATTATCAAAAGTCCAAAAATAAATATTTTTTTAAAATGAAGTTTTCTTCTCCATCTACCGTGACTAAAAAAAATCCAAAATCCAATCAATATTTGTAATACACATAAACCACTTGCACCAATCCATCTTGCCAAACCAGCAAGATAAATATCACCTGGGACTAGACTTTCACCTAAACCTATCCAGAAAAAAGGTGTTTGAGAAAGTATCAATTCACCAATCCCCCAAGTCAAAGATAAAAAAAATACTTTTATGGTTAAAGGCATAATTTTCATTTTAAAAACATCCTCTTTCCAGAGAATCATTTCAACTAACAGCCCCCATAAATAAACTAATAACCCACCCCAAAAAGCACAAAATAATAATATTGAAATGGCAATTATTAAACTTGCAAACCATGAAAAACCAAGCCATGTCAATGGATGAAGATCATATAACCATGAATGACTTATCAAAACAAAGAAAAACCCCCACCAAAAATTTGCTATTTTTCTTTCACTTCCCTCCCATAAAAAAAATAAAGATATCGGCATAAAAATCAGCCAAAAGTGAGTTGAGACTGAAATTCCTCCTAAAATTCCACCTAAACAAGGGTAAAAATATTGTCTTAAACTTTTAATTTGAGTCGGGATTAACAATATAAAATTACGAAATTAAATTTATAATCACGCTTTTATTGTACCTTTATTCTGTAAACTTAGTTTTAGTAACTTTCAAAATTTAAGTGAGAGAAGTCTTTATTAGTTTTGCAGTTTTTGTTTTTTGTATTTCATTAACTCTTTTCAGTCAATTTAATTCACCACAAGTTGTTAATGCTGCCGAATCAGAAACTGAGTTAATTCAAAAAACACCTGTTGCAAAATCATCAAATGTTTCAAATAATAATTTATTTGAGCTAGACCCATCAGATCCAAATCCTATACTTTTCGCTATGGCAGAAGAAACACAATCAGAAAGCAATTCAAGGACTACAGAAAGTGGTCTAATTATTTCGGATATCGCAAATGGAGAAGGAGATGAAGCTACTGCTGGGCAAACAGTGACTGTAAATTATACAGGAACTTTAGAAGACGGGACACAATTTGATACCAGTATCGGTAGAGCTCCATTCAGCTTTCCCTTAGGTGCTGGACGAGTAATAAAAGGTTGGGACGAAGGTGTCGCAGGCATGAAAGTTGGAGGAAAAAGAAAATTAACAATACCTTCGGAACTTGGATACGGATCAAGAGGGGCAGGAAGTGTTATACCCGCCAATGCAACTTTGATATTTGAAGTTGAATTATTAAAAGTCAATTAAATTAAGTAAGAAAAATATCTAAGACTTTTCAATTTAGTTAATCTCCAAGTAATATAGATACAACACCAAATATTTGAAATGTTAAGTAAATTCATCAATTCTTTTCTAGATAAAAAATCCCCAATGACAGTCCATGCTCACTGTGATGGTCCTTGTGGTGTTTATGATCCAGCATCTACGAGAGTTGCTGCTGAAGCAGTTTTATCAATGACAAAAAAACTTATTGCACTAGAAGCTCCTTCTAGCACTGATTCAGCAGAGTGGGCTACATACAGTAATACATTTTCTAGATATGTTGCAGTTAAAGAAGAACAAGCAAAAGAAACAAAGAAAGAAATTCTAATTTTGTGGACAGATTACTTTAAACCAGTTCACTTAGAAACTTATCCAGACTTACATGAAACCATTTGGAAGGCGGCCAAATTATGCAGTGCATGCAAAGTTAATATTGATTTAGCTCAAGCTGAAGAACTCATTAGTTATGTAGAAAAGATTCATAATATTTTCTGGGCTTCAAAAGGAAGATCAGACGCTTTTGTAAAAGCTAGTTAATCATAATTATTTTCAAAAGTTTTTTTGACTTAATTTTATTTTTCTTAGGCTTAAGAAAAACCGCCATTATTAGCGGTGATTCTATGTTACCTTCCCTCAAAGAAGGGGATATTATATTTTTTAAAAATTATAAGGATGGCAAATCAGATCCTAAACCAGGTCAAATAGTTATTTTTAATCATCCACTTAAAAACAAAACCCTCATTAAACGAATAAATTTAGTGAATCAAAATACTATTGAAGTTTTTGGTGACAATATTGAATTTAGTGAAGATAGTAATAAATTTGGATTAGTAAATAAAGAAAAAATCATTGGAATTGTCACCTCTAAACTAATCAGTTCTAAATTAAAAAGTTTTTTTAATTCACAAAGATAGAAGCACTTCTTTGAATCCAAAATAATCCCATGGAGAAGGAAAGCCCTCCTGCACCAGCTATTAATCTTTTAATAAATTTTTGACTTGCGTTAAAGGTCGTAAAAGATATTAAACAAGTAAAAAGATTCATACTTATTAATGAACCAATTAAATATGAAATCAAATAAAAGCAAGCACTTGTTAAAGGTAGAGCTAATGCAGGTAGGACTGCAAGAAAATGCGAACCTCCTGCTATACCATGGAGTAAGCCTAAACCTGTTAAAGCATGGGAGTGTTTATTATTATTTTTTTGTTCCTTAACATGTAAATGAAAGTGACGATGAGCAATCCCATTCTCATGCTTGTGAGAGTGGGAATGCATACTTAATTGAAAAGAATTCTTAATAGCAAATACTCCAACAATTAGAAGAGAAATTCCAACTAGGAATTCAGCAATATTGGAGAATTTGTTTAATGGCGTAATGTCCTTAATAAAAATAGCGAGAAAAGCTAATAAGAGAACTCCAGAAGAGTGTCCTAAGCCCCATGAGAAACTATTTGCAAGAGCTTTTTTGGGATTATTAATAGCTACTGGCGCCATTGCTATTAGATGATCAGCACCACTAACGACATGCACAAATCCTGCAACGATACCGGTTAATATTACAGCCTGCATATATATTCAGTACATCTTAATTTATTCAATTTTATAGCACGATTTGGATTCAAAATTAATTTGAGTTAAATAATTTCTTGAAAGATTTTTCAATATCACTTTCTCTCATAAAAGTTTCACCAATCAATACTCCCTTAATTCCAATAGATATAAGCGATTCTACGTCCTCGGTACAATTAATTCCGGATTCACTAATGGGAAGAATATTTTGTTTTAAAAATATATCTGAATATGTATTCATCAATTCTATTGATGTTTTTAAATCTGTTTTAAAAGTTTTTAAGTCCCTATTATTTATTCCAATCAAATTAAAAGATTTTAACTTTAATATCCTTTCTAATTCATTCTCGTTATGGACTTCAACAAGAACACTCATCCTTAAATTATCAGCAATTTTTTTTAGATAAATTAAATCGTCATCGCTTAAAATCGCCGCGATTAATAATATTGCATCAGCACCAGATACCCTTGCTTTATAAATCTGATAAGCAGAAATAATAAAATCTTTGCAGAGTAGAGGAAGATTAGTTGATTTTCTTACAGTTTCAAGTATTTCGTAACTACCTTGAAAAAACCTTTTATCGGTTAATACTGAGATACATGATGCACCTAATCCTTCATAACAAGGAGCTATCTCTTCAGGATTAAAATCTTCTCTGATAACACCTTTACTTGGACTAGCTTTTTTTATTTCAGCAATCACTCCTGGTTTTATTTTCGACACCAAGATACTTTTATAAAAGTCTTTAGGAGCAGGAAGGTTACTAATCTTCTTTATTAGATCTTCCAAAGAAACTATTTTTTTAAAATTTTTAATTTCAAGGTCCTTATGCCATACAATTTCTTCAAGAATATTTTTTGCTTGTGCCTCTCTGTGAGGTACAGCATATTCTAAATTTTCTACCCTAACTGTTGGATTTGGTGGCCTGCGTCTTATTTCCATTAAGTATAAATTCTATTTTACTTGAGAAGCCGCTTGTTTATATGCGACCTCAACTACTTCACTAAGAGTGGGATGAGTATGTACTTCTGTAGATAATTCAATTACATCTTGATTCCTTGAAATAGCATTCGAAATTTCTTGAATCAAATCAGCTGCATGTAACCCAAAAATATGAGCACCTAATACTTTTCCATTATCTTTATTGAAAATCAACTTGAGCATTCCATCACTCTCCAATTCAGCCAATGCTTTTGAATTAGCCTTAAAGAAACTTTTGACAACTCCCAAAGTAAAATTTTCTTTTGCCGATATTTCTTTAGCTTCAGCTTCAGAGAGACCAACTGAACTTATCTCAGGATGAGTAAATGTTGCAGCAGGTATACTCTTATAATTAATTTCGAAGTTACCACCGCAAATATTATCAACAGCAATAGTACCTTGCGCTGCGGCTGTGTGGGCAAGCATTAGTTTACCAGTTACATCGCCAACAGCCCAAATGTTAGGTATTATTTTCTCACCATTTTTAACCCTCATTTGATCATCTATAGGAATGAAGCCTTTTACTGTTTCAATCCCAACAGATTCAAGATTTAAGTTATTACTATTAGGACTTCTACCAGTTGCAACTAGTACAGCGTCAACTTCTAAAGTTTCTATAACTTCTTTAGATTTTGCATCCGTCAGTTCTATTTTAACAGGACATCCAGGTATTATTTTTGTCGCAAAGACATTTGATTTTGTATCTATATCTCTTGATTTAATAAGGTTCTTCTTAGCAATTTTTGCAATGTCTGGATCAAATGTTGGCATAATATTTTCCAAAGCCTCTATCATGGTAACTTCACAACCCAACGCGGTATAAACATCAGCAAATTCCAATCCTATATATCCGCTTCCAATAATAGCTATCCATCTTGGTAGCCACTCAAGTTTAACCGCATCATCACTAGTAAATACAGTTCTATTATCCAAAGTAATCCCACGAGGAACAAAAGGAGAAGAACCAGTTGCTATAACAATATTTTTAGATGTGAAGATTTTATCAATTCCGTTTTTATCTCTTACACCCACTTTTTGATTTCCTTCAAGTCTTCCAATGCCCAAAATAATTTCAACTCCACTCCTTTTGAGAGTTTTTGTTAAATTTTCTCTAACATTTAAAACTAAATTATTTGCATGATCTGCAATTTTTGATCTCTCAAACCTTACTGGAGACGCATGAATACCAAATTTAGCTAAATGTTCATAATCAGCAATTTCTCTAACTTTTCCACTTGCAGCCAAAAGAGCTTTAGAGGGGACGCAACCCTTGTTAACGCAAGTGCCTCCCATATCAGAAGATTCTACTATTGCGACTTTTAGTCCCTTAGCAGCAGCATGTTTAGCAGCATCAAAACCTCCATACCCTGCTCCTATTACGATTAAATCAAAATCAAAACTTGAATCAGTCACTTTTTATCTATGTATTTAGAAGTGTATGCGACTCTTTTTCGTTCTAATAATAATGGAACTGCAACACAAGCCACATTCAATGATTCTACAAGCTCACTATGCGGAATTGAAATTGTTTCATTAAAAGCTTCTTGAATTTTTTTATGAATTCCTTCACCTTCATTACCCAAAATCAATGCTGTACGTTTAGTCCAATCAATTTCCCAGTAGGGCTTTGAAAATTTTTTAGAGTTTTTCTTGTGACTACTAGTAGAAAATATCTTAAACCCAACATTTGACAATTCAGATAAAGAATTTAATAAAGAATTTATTATTTCTTCTTCATTACCCTCAAATCTTAGAAATGGGAGGTGAAAGACGGCACCAGATGATGCTCTTAATACCTTTTGATTTAATGGGTGCGCGCCTCCAGCTAAAAATATTGAATCGACCCCAGCAGCTAGAGCAGTTCTAAAAAGATTTCCCATATTTCCGGGATCTTGAATCCTATCAAGAACAAGAACCAAATCATCTTTAGTATTAAATTGATAATTAGGTATTGATGAGATTTCGACTAATGCTGCGATGCCATCTGGATTAATTGTTGAAATCGCAGAAGCCAAAACCTCATCCGAGACAATAGTTATTAATGATTTATCAAATTTTTTGCTAAGACTTTGATTCTTTTTAAGCCATTTATCAGTAACTAAAATTTTGGAGGGAGCATTTCCAGAATTCAACAATTCTTCTATGAGATGAGTACCCTCTATGCAAAAAAAGTTCTTATCTTTGCGAGAAGATCCGCTTTTAAATGATCTAAATCTTTTAACTAGATTATTGTTTTTACTAGTTATTTTTAAAAAAGTATTTTCTATGAGGAATTTTAAAATTTTGTTATCATTTACATTTTAATTTCCATTAAAGTATTGATCAATATTTTTTAAATTTTAATTTCCCAAAAATTGAATAATACATTTTTACTTTTAATTAATATTCAGGACGTTACATAGGGTGGACTTAAGAATATTAGTTTGTCATTATAAATCTAATAAATTAAATCTTAATGATTTGCGGAAGCAAAAAGAAGTCATATCTTAAATCAGAAAATTTAAAGATTTTTGGCCAAGGTAAATTAAATGGAAGAGTTAAAATAAGTGGTGCGAAAAATTCAGCCTTGGTTTTGCTGGCAGCATCATTACTAACTAATGAAAGAATAATTCTTGAGAATGTCCCCCGTCTTACTGATATTGAAAAAATGGGAAATATTCTTAAGAATTTAGGAGTTAATTTGGTAGATAAAAACAATAAAATAGAGATCGATTCAAAAAATATTTCCATTAAAGAACTTCCTTATGAACTTGTTAATGGACTAAGAGCTAGTTTCTTTTGTATTGGAGCTCTATTAAGTAAATTTGGAGAGGCTAAAGTCCCCTTGCCTGGAGGTTGCAATATTGGTTCAAGGCCAATAGATGAGCACATTAATGGACTTAAAGCATTAGGTGCAGAAATTCTGATTGAAGAAGGAATTGTCAAGGCAAAAATAAAAGGAAAGAAAAATAAACTTTATGGTACAAATATCAAATTAAAGTGTCCAAGCGTAGGGGCAACTGAAACTTTAATAATGGCTGCATCTCTAGCCGAGGGACGAACTACTATTGAGAATGCGGCAAGAGAGCCTGAAATTCAGGATTTATGTCAAATGCTTAATAAAATGGGAGCAAAAATTTACGACGCTGGTAAAGAAAAAATAATTATTGATGGTGTTAATAAACTTGGTGGTTGTACTCATAAAGTAATTCCAGACAGAATAGAAGCTGGAACTTTTCTAATAGCTGCTGCTGCAACTTCCTCTTCCATTACAATTTCTCCTGTTATTCCTATACATCTTGAAGCTGTTACGAATAAGCTTCAAGAGAGTGGGAGTAAAATTACGATTAAAGGTAATTCAATTAAAATCAAGGGTAAAGAGATTAAAGGAGTAGACATTGATACAGCTCCCTACCCAGGATTCCCTACTGATTTGCAGGCACCATTTACAGCTCTAATGACGATCGCCAATGGTGAATCCAAGATAACTGAAACAATTTTCGAAAACAGAATGAATCACATTCATTTACTAAAGAAAATGGGTGCAAGTATAAAATTAAATAAAAATGTAGCTTATATCAAAGGTGTTAAAACAATTAAGGGGATGGATCTAGTTGGCTCAGATCTAAGGTCATCAGCTGCATTAATAATTGCTGGTATTATCGCTAAAGGTATCAGTAAAGTCTATGGTTTAGAGCATTTGGATAGAGGTTATGAGAATTTTGAATCAAAACTAAAAATGTTAGGTATTAAAATAGTTAGAGAGTTTAACAAAAGAACTCTTAATCAGAGTGAATATAAAATTGATTCTGAACCTAAGGATATTATAGATTTAAGAGCTGCTTAGTATACGAATAGAAATTTTTCAATTCCTAGGAAATTAATTTATACGTAAGCGATATTAATTAATGAAATACAACCTAAAAATAGTATAAACAATACTAAAAAGCGATTAGACCAAATTCTATTTAAACCACTAAGTTTCAAATCATTCATACCCAAGTTCCACCATTAGATCCAAATGCTGTCAGAATAGTTACTACAACAAAAAGGTAAGGGGCAAATCTTAAAGATAATTTTTTAGCTTTAGTTTTAGACATTTTGTTTTTCTTTTTAATATAACATAATGTTACTAAATATGAAGTTATCTCCTAAAAAAAAGACTTTTACTGGCTTTTAGACGCAAAATTGTATCATAAATGTTAAGAATTTCATTTTTTATCTTATTTCTTGTCAGCAAATCCAAGAAATATGACTCAATTTTTTTATCAAAAAGATTTTAACTAATAAAAAATGTGATCTTAATCGATCTTCCTTAACCACCAAACGCATAGTCAATAAGATGATTTTTGTTATAATAAAAAAGTTCATTATTTTTCAAAAGCCTTGGGAGCGTGGTGGAATTGGTAGACGCACCGCACTCAAAATGCGGCACCTTCGGGTATGTCGGTTCAAGTCCGACCGCTCCCACTTTGATGAATACTTATAGTCGATTCGATATATCTTTCAAAAAAGGGAAAGGTTGTTGGCTATGGGACAAAACAGGTAAAAAGTATCTTGATGCAGTTGCTGGTATAGCGACTTGTAGTCTTGGCCATAGCGATAGAGTTTTAAGAAGAAGGCTATCGACTCAACTCAAAAAGATTCAACATATTTCAAATCTCTACAACATTGAAGAACAAGAACAATTAAGCAGAACTTTAACGAATATGAGTTGTGCTGAAAGCGTTTTTTTCTGCAATAGTGGCGCAGAAGCAAATGAATCAGCTATTAAATTAATAAAGAAATTTGGAAATACAACAAATGAAGGGAAAGAATCAATTATTCTCGCAGCAGAATCCAGCTTTCATGGCAGAACATTGGCAGCCTTAAGTGCGACTGGTCAGCCCAAATATCAAAAAGGTTTCGAACCCATGATTAAAGGGTTTAAGTTTTTTGAATTTAACAATTTTGATTCGGTAAAAAAATTATTTGAAGATTGTGAAAATAATGATCAAAAGATTTCTGGTTTATTAGTTGAACCAATACAAGGAGAAGGTGGCGTAATTCCTGGAAGTAAAATATTTTTTAAAAGCCTAAGAGATATATGTGATAAATATAATTCTCTTCTCATTTTAGATGAGGTTCAAAGTGGAGTAGGTCGAACTGGAAAAATGTGGGGTTATGAGAATTTAGGAATTGAACCTGATGGATTCACCCTTGCTAAAGGATTAGGAGGAGGGCATGCAATTGGAGCATTATTGGTAAAAGAAAAAGCTAACATTTTTTCTCCAGGAGATCATGCAAGCACTTTTGGAGGGAACCCATTCGCCTGCAAGGCTGCCTTAACTGTATTAGAAGAAATAAACAGAAGAAATCTTATCAATAATGTTTATCTAAGAGGGGAACAATTAAGCGCTGGCTTTGAAGAATTGTCAAAAAAATTTCCAAATATTATTAGAGGGAAAAGAGGTTTAGGTTTAATACGAGGTCTTCTTATAAATGATGATTATGCTGATGCAAAAAAAATTACATTAAAAGCTTTTGATAAAGGATTACTTGTAGTTCCTGCAGGAGGAAATGTTGTAAGGATTGTCCCACCATTAGTTATATCTCGAAGAGAAATTAATATTCTTTTGGATAAGCTAAATTCAATTTTTGAAGAGTTATAGCAATTTAAATTTTGAAAAATGCAAATTTAAAAATTTTTGAATTACTATCACCCAAATATGAAAGGGATAATATCAAGTTAGGTTTATCAAGAATTACAAAAGCACTTCAAGAACTTGATAATCCTTGCAAGAATATCCCTGCAATACAAATTATTGGAACCAATGGGAAAGGATCAATCGCGGCATATTTAGAAAGTATACTTTTTGAAGCTAATAAAAATTTTGGCGTAACTACATCTCCTCATCTTTTTGATGTATGTGAGAGGATTAGAGTTAATAAGAACAATATTAACAAAACTGAATTTGAAAAAATCTATAGTTTAATAGAAAAAAATCTTTCAATATATGAATTAACTCCTTTTGAAAAAATCATTTGCTGCGCACTAAATTTTTTTGACAATGCAAAAGTTGAATTAATCGTTCTTGAAGCTGGCTTAGGGGGACGATTAGACGCGACAACCGCCCATAAATCTAGACCAATAATTGCTATTGGGAATATTGGCTTAGACCATAAAGAATTTCTTGGAAATACGATTGAAAAAATTACCAAGGAAAAACTAGCAGTTATTGAAAAAAATTCAATTGTCATCTCGTGCGACCAAAACAGTCAAGTTGAAAATTTAATAAACAAAAAAGTTGAAGAGGTTGGAGCAGAAATCATCTGGAAAGATTCAATTTCAAACAGCTATGAGCTTGGATTAAAAGGAATTTTCCAAAAGCAAAATGCTTCAGTCGCCGTTGGAGCAATTGAAGCACTTAATAATTTGGGATTTAATATTAAAGAAAAATATATATCTGAAGGTCTTAAAAAGACAACTTGGAACGGAAGGCTAGAAATAATAAATTATTTAGACAAAAACATTCTTGTAGATTGTGCGCATAATTATCCTGCTGCAAAAGCACTCTCTAATGAGCGAAGCAATTGGGAGAATGAAGATAAAGGAATTTATTGGATTTTAGGTGTCCAAAGACAAAAAGATATTTACGCAATATTAAAAACACTTCTGAAGAAAAATGATCACTTATTACTTGTGCCAGTTCCAAACCAACCTAGTTGGAAATTAAACGATCTCTCTCAGATTAAAGAAATTGACTTTCAAAACATAATTGAGTTTGAGAAATTTGAATTTGCCATTGAGTATTTATTTAACCTTAAAAACTGGCCCCCCAATCATCCTGTTTTAACAGGTTCTATTTTTTTAGTAGCTGAATTTATTAAATTTGCAAATAAACAGAACTGTTAAATATTAAATTGTTCCTTTACTTCCCAACCTTCCAATTTCCCTGGATTTAATAGCCCTTTAGGATCAAATTTTAATTTCGCTTTTACTTGATCTGCGTCAACCACTCCTAGGCCTCCGCCTTCGACCGTTAAAACATGAGGATTAAAAATAAACGCACCAAGTTTCTTGCAATCTTCCATTATTTCATTTAATTCATCTATCCCATTCCACTTTAATACAGGCAAAGCCGCTAATCGCGGTGATCCTTGTTGAGAAACTGCCTCTAAATGCCAAAGAACTTTTCTACCCCATTTTTTTCTCAAAAAATTAATCAATTCTAGTTCATTATTAAGTGGCAAAAGCATCTGTAAATACGTCCAATTTTTATCCCTAGACCTCATATGAAGAGTTGTATGATTCCATACGAGTTCAGAAATTCCATTGACGAGTTTTTCTTCTTCCCCAAGGAGGGTAGATTCAACTTTGAATTTTTTACAAATAAGCTCGATGGTTTTTGTTCCTCCAAGAGTAGATTGAATTAATATCTTGTGACTTCTAGAATTACTTTTAAACCATCTTGGCATTTGATCTACAATTTCTTCTTCAAGAATTGCTCCTAATTTCAGATCAATTGCTGCGCTCGTAAGAGTTTTTAATATTTCTATTGTTTTTTCAAATTCAAGACAGTCGATAACTATTGAATACCACTTACGTTTGATATCAGTAGCAAGGAATAAAGAAGTAATTATTCCATTAGTCCCATAAGCATGATTTAGAGGTTCGGATTCTTCAGCATCAAATTTTAATAATGCAGATTTTTCATTCATAGTTACTGCCTCTAAACCAATAAGATTTCCTGGATCTCTTAAAAATCCCCACCTAATGGACCCAATACCTCCTGATCCACCTGCAATAAAACCTCCAATTGTTGCAGTTTTCCAAGTACTAGGAAGTAACCTCAATTCCCTCCCATATTTCTCTAATTGTTTATTCAAATCTCCCATAACACAGCCAGACTGTACTTTTACAAAACCTGTATCTGGATCAAATTCTTCTAACTTATTAAAGTCACTCATCTGCATTACAACTCCTTTAAACAATGGGACAGCTTGTCCGTAATTACCTGTACCTGAACCCCTTAAAGTAAGTGGGATAGAAAATTCCCAACAAATTTCTGCTACTTCCTTTACCGCTTTATGATCACTAGGTCTTACCACCAAATCAGCAATACATTCGTCTAATTTTTCAGTAAGAATTGGAGAGTAATTATAAAAATCTTTTGAAAGTCTTTTTAGCTCGGATTGGCTTTCAATAATCTCTAAGTTATTGACTTCCCTAAATTTGTCTATAAAGTTAAATCTATTTGATGTCATTAATAATTTTTTTTGTTTTGTATGTAAATTAGCCGATTAGCAATATAAATCGCCTTTTATAAACACTTTTCTCTTTAAGGTACTAGAAAAAACATCCGCCCATCTTTGTGCATCTAAAATTACAAAGTCAGCAGGGCAACCCTTTTTAATTAAACCATCCCATTTTAAGTTTAATAATCTGCTTGGAGCTAAAAAAATAGAAGATATAGTCATTCTCTCCCAGGGATTTAGTTGAAGCATAGGTATCGAGCAAGACAACATATAAAAAGGATCAAAATTACCAAATGGGTACCAGGGATCTTGAACGTTATCACTACCTATAGATACATCAACATGTGATTTTTGTAATTGCTTTATTGGCGCAACTGGTCTTTTTAATGAGGTAGTTTTATTACTTCGATTGAGCAGCCAAAAATTTGTTAGAGGTAAAGCAATAACTTTAATATTTTTCTCAGCCATTTTTTCTCCTAAATTTAAAATCTCTCTACGACTTAGAGAAATAAGACTACTTAAATGACTACAAGTAATTGGAATATTATTAATATTTAAATTTTCGATTGTCTCCAATAAAACTTTTATACCTGCTCCAGGCTCAATGATCGATTCATCTATATGCAAATCAATTTCTAATTTATATTTACTCGCTAGCAGAAGCATCTTTGCGAGAAATTTGCTTGTATCTTTTTTCTTGAAAGGGGGAACAATAACACCTCCTAGAATGCCTCCATAAGAGGAAAATATTTTTGCCAACTCTTCTCCATCAGAAGTATCCCAAAATTCCAATGGGGCTAGAGCAACGAATTGTAAAGTCAACTCAGATGCAAACTTTTTTTGTAATTTAAAAAGTTCAATCCAAATATTAATTGATTGACTTTTGTATGTATCAATATGACTTCTAATAGCTCGGTATCCATTTTTTATAGCAAGTTTTAATGATTTCTCAACTCTCTCTAGAACCTTTTCTGTAGTTCTAGTTTTATGTTCTTCAAGATTTGTTGATAATGCTCCTCCATAGTTTGATTCCAGGTTAGGAAAATCCGCCCATATAAAAGATTTATCAAAATGCGAATGCGTTTCAACAAATCTTGGGAATAAAATATTTTTTGGTTTTGTAACTTTATTTTTTAAAGGCTTTAAATCAGAGACAAATCCATCCTCCCAACTAATGGAAATTGAACATAAATCCTCTACATCAATAATGAGGTTATCAATATCTTCTATTAAACAAAGGCTTCTGGGAATAAGAACCTCAGCTTTGCCGGAATTACTCAAATTTTTAAATTTTCTTTTATTTTAAATTATAAGAAAACTTTCTTGAATTAGAAAATAATTCAAATTTCTCTAAAAGATAAAAATAACTATGAAAAATTACCCTTGAGTTGTTAAATTTATAAATGTGAGGCGGGCGTCGCCAAGTGGTTAAGGCAGCGGCTTGTGGCGCCGCTATTCGGGGGTTCGAATCCCCTCGCTCGCCCTCAAAAAATTGCAGCAAAATTTTTTAAATTGTAATTTTGAATTAAAGAATCATAAAAAATTCCTAGTAAAGTGCTGACAAAAACAAAACCAGACGAAAAAAATTTTAAAAAGAATTCAACTACTGGCAGTTATTGGATAACCACATTTGGATGCCAAATGAACAAGGCTGATTCTGAGAGAATGGCTGGGACATTAGAGAAAATGGGATATACCAGAGCAGATAATGAATTAAATGCCGATTTGGTCTTGTACAATACATGCACAATCAGAGATAATGCGGAGCAAAAAGTTTATAGCTTTCTAGGAAGACAAGCAAAAAGAAAGCACAAAACACCTAGCTTAAAACTTGTTGTTACAGGTTGCCTTGCTCAGCAAGAGGGAGAGTCCTTACTAAGAAGAGTCCCAGAACTTGATCTGGTTATGGGGCCTCAACACGTAAATAATCTAGAGAATCTTCTGGGGAAAGTTGATTTAGGCAATCAAGTTGCTGCCACAGAAGAAACCTTCATTTCTGAAGACATAACAAGTGCTAGAAGAGAAAGCTCTGTTTGTGGCTGGGTTAATATCATTTATGGATGTAATGAAAGATGTTCATATTGTGTAGTTCCTTCTGTCAGAGGGAAAGAGCAATCTAGATATCCAAATGCGATAAAAAGTGAGATCCAAAAATTAGCTGATGATAATTTTAAAGAAATTACTCTTTTGGGGCAGAATATTGATGCTTATGGTAGAGATCTTCCAGGGACTACAAAAGAAGGGAGAAAGGAAAATACTCTAACTGATCTTTTGTATTATGTTCATGATGTTCAAGGAATTCGCAGAATAAGATTTGCTACTAGTCATCCAAGATATTTTTCAAAAAGATTAATTCAAGCTTGTTATGAACTTGATAAAGTCTGTGAACATTTCCATATTCCCTTCCAAAGTGGAAATGATGAAATCTTAAAGCAAATGTCCAGAGGATACACTATCAAAAAGTATAAAAACATTATTGAGAATATAAGATCATTAATGCCAGATGCATCAATCACAGCTGACGCCATAGTTGCTTTCCCAGGAGAAAGCGAACAACAATATCAAGATACATTAAAGCTAATATCAGAAATTGGTTTTGATCAAGTGAATACAGCAGCATACTCTCCAAGACCAAACACGCCTGCAGCAGTTTGGTCGAATCAACTTTCGGAAGAGGTGAAAAAAGCTAGATTAAAGGAAATTAATGATTTAGTCGAGAAAACTGCTAGGAGTAGAAATCAAAGATATATCAATAGTATCGAAAGCGTTTTAATTGAGGGTTTAAATCCAAAAAATTCCTCGCAAATTATGGGTAGAACTAGAACAAATAGATTAACTTTCGTAGAGATTCCCAAAAACATTAACTTTAATGTTTCATTGGGAGATGAGATAGATGTCAGAATAAATGAAGCAAGACCTTTTTCTTTAACAGGAGAACTTTATTTATGATTTTTTTCTAAATGATCGGGGGTAAGAAAAAATGTATTGGGTTAATATTTGGCGGGAATTCCAATGAACATGAAGTATCGATATTCTCTGCGAAAACAGTTTATCAAGCATTTAATTCAGAAATAAACAAAGAACGCTTTACAGTTAAAGCCTTTTACATAAACAAATATGGAGATTGGCTTGATAGTGATAGTTCAGAAAAAATCCTAATTGGTGAAATTGAAAACAATAAAACAAAAAAACAAGAAATTTTTAATCAAGAAAAAATTAACTTCCTTGAAGGAATTAAATTTCAAAAGGTTGATGTTTGGTTTCCTCTTTTACATGGATTTAATGGTGAAGACGGATCAATTCATGGATTACTTAGATTTACAAAGAAGCCTTTAGTCGGATGTGGAATTATTGGCTCTGCACTTGGAATGGATAAAATATTGATGAAAACAATTTTCTCAAATCTTAAACTTCCACAAGTTAAATATCTAGTTTTTCAAAATGAAGATCTCAACGATAAGGAAGTAAAACAACAGTTAATTAATCAAATTTTAAAAAAATTAAATTTTCCTGTTTTTGTTAAACCCTCGAACTCTGGGTCTTCTCTTGGCATATCTAAAGTTAAAAATGAATCAGAATTATTACAAGCATTGAACAAGGCTTGGGAAATAGATCCAAGAATCTTAGTAGAGGAAGGTTTAGATGTAAGAGAGATTGAATGCGGAATAATTGGCAATTCAAAACTCCTAACCTCTGAGATAGGCGAAGTAACCTACGAAAGTGATTGGTATGATTACGATTCAAAATATAACTTAAATAACAAGATAACTATCCCAGCAGAAATAGATTCTAAAACTGCCAAACAAATTAAAGAAATTGCTATTCAAAGTTGTAGGTCACTAAATATTTTTGGTTTTGCAAGAGTAGATTTCTTTTTAGAAAAATCTTCAAATAAAATCTTATTAAATGAAATAAATACAATTCCTGGTTTCACAAAAAATAGTATGTTTCCAATGCTTTGGAAAGCTTCAGGTTTAAATATTGAACAACTTGTGGCTAAACTAGTAGAGATATCTCTTGATTTATAAGTCAAATCAAATGCTGCATGGACTTCTTTGGTTACCATTACTTTTGATCTTCGTTTTATTAACTGCTTTAGGATGGTTAGAAAGAAGAAGGCAAAATCTTTTTAGGGGCTGGGCGAATGGTTCTGAACTTTGCAAATTAGATAGTTCAGGTGCAGCGTCCTTAAAAGATGGGGAATTAAAATGGAGTGCATTTGAAGCTGGTAAATTTGAAGAAAAAGATAGTTTTATAATCAAGAAACTAGAATTAGTTGAATTAATGGCACTCACTTCAGGAGAAGCTCCTCTAACAATTGAATCTCAAGGAAAGTGCAGGTTGAGACTAGTAGGCGATGGGAAAGAGATGGATGTACCATTTTCAGATGCAGAGCAGGCGAGAAAATGGATGGAGCAATTGATGGAAAAAGCTCGATGTGATTTGTGACAACCCAGAAACAAGTTAACCATAGAAGTCTTTTATTTCTGATTTTATTTTTATTTTCAACAAGTTTCTTAAGCCTCAAAACCCTAAAGAAAGTGAATATTGAAGACATTGAAATTTCCGGTAGTGAATTATTCTCGCAGAATGATGTGGTAATTAATTCATCTTTAAAATTTCCAATCCGATTAATTTTTATTAAAACTAGCTTTTTAGAAAAAGAATTAAAACAAAATTTATCGCTTAAGAATATTTCAGTAAGTAGACAAATATTTCCTTTTGGTTTGAAAGTTCATGTTGAAACAAGATCTCCAATAGCTTACGGTGAAAGAATATTAAATGACGAAAAGATTTTAGGCTTTATTGATAAAGATGGAAGTTTTATTAATAAACAAAATATAGACGAAACAAATTTGAGCAAATTAACATTACAAGTTTTTGGTTGGGAAAAAAAATTTAAAAAAATATTATCTGAAATTATAATTGCTCAAGAGAATTATGAATTTGAGCTAGTTAAAATAACTTTTTCATCAAATGGATTTCTAACTATTGAAGAAAAAGATTTAAAAACAATATTCCTAGGATTTAATCAATCTTTAATCAACTATCAATTACAAATAATCAATAACCTAAAAAATGAATTAAAAAAAAATAACTTTCTTGAAAAAATAGATAATATTGATCTTACTGATCCAAATAAACCCAAAATAAAAGTGTTCAAACCCTAATATTTGGGAGTGACTTTTAAAAATTTTTTTTTAATTATTGTAGTGTTGACTAGGGATTAGCATTTAAATCAAAGTATTTATTAAATAAATATTTTAAGGAGTTTCCTCAACAAATTCCTACAGATGAGCTTAGTGAGTTCATAATGCACCCAATACTAGTATTAGATCCCTATTTAGAGATGAGCTTCGGTAACAATCCAAACTTTGATCAATCGAGAGAAATCCTTCCAAGCCAAAACGCCAAAATAGAAGTTATTGGCGTTGGAGGTGGTGGAAGTAACGCTATAAACAGAATGATTGATAGTGATCTAGAAGGTGTATCATTTCGAGTTCTCAATACTGATGCACAAGCACTACTACAATCTTCTGCAGAGCGAAGGGTGCAATTAGGTCAGAACTTAACAAGAGGGCTTGGAGCGGGAGGTAATCCAAGTATTGGTCAAAAGGCCGCAGAAGAATCTAGAGAGGAGCTTCAACAATCACTAGAAGGATCTGACTTGGTATTTATAGCTGCAGGAATGGGTGGAGGTACTGGCACAGGAGCAGCTCCAGTTGTTGCTGAGATAGCAAAGCAAAGCGGTGCATTAACTATTGGCATAGTAACTAAACCTTTTTCTTTCGAAGGGAAAAGGAGAATGCGTCAAGCAGAAGAAGGAATTGCGAGATTAGCAGAAAATGTAGATACTCTTATTGTCATACCAAATGATCGTTTAAAAGAAGTTTCTGCAGGTGCCTCTATTCAAGAAGCGTTCAGGAATGCTGATGATGTTTTAAGAATGGGAGTCCAAGGTATAAGTGAAGTAATCACACGCCCTGGCGAAGTTAATCTTGACTTTGCTGATGTTAGATCAGTTATGACAGAAGCTGGTACAGCACTTCTTGGAATGGGGATTGGATCAGGTAGATCTAGGGCTATGGAAGCTGCTCAAGCTGCGATTAATAGTCCGTTACTAGAAGCAGGAAGAATTGATGGAGCAAAAGGTTGTCTTGTAAATATAACTGGAGGAATAGATATGACTCTTGACGATGTGACTGCAGTTGGTGACGTTATTAGTAATGTCGTAGATAACGATGCAAATATAATCGTTGGTCAAGCGGTTAACGAATCAATGGAAGGTGAGATACAAGTCACTGTCATTGCAACCGGTTTTGAAACAAATCAACCTTTAAACCAACAAAGAATCAAAAACAGATTATCAAATCAAACCTTATATAATTTTTCCGACAACAAAGAATCAGGTGCAAGTATTCCTGAGTTTTTGAGATTGAGGCAAAATAAAAAAGATATAGATTAAAATAGGTAAAATAGAGTGACTCGGTTATCTCGCCTGCCTCAAGCATCCCTTGTGGCTGCTACCTTCCGGTCCTGACCAGGTTTAGGCGTTAAAACCGCGAAAGGCCGAGTCATTCTTATATTAGCAATTCTTGATTAAAAAAGATACATAAATTCTTATGTTGCCTTCAGACTTCGTTAAGTATAAAGAAAAATCTCAAAAAATTATTGCATTAACTGCATGGGACTCTATATCAGGATCCATTGCAGAACAAGCTAATGTCGATCTCGTCTTAGTAGGAGACTCCTTAGCAATGGTCTGTTTAGGATACAAATCCACATTGCCATTAACTTTAGAAAACATAATTTATCATACAAATGCTGTTTCGAGAGGGTTTAAAAAGAAAATTGAAGAACAACCTTTGGTCGTTTCCGACATGCCTTTTCTGACTTACCAATGTGGAGAGGATAAAGCTGTGGAGTATGCAGGTAAAATCATTCAAAGCACTTATGCAAAAGCGGTAAAGGTAGAAGGGGCTGAACCAGAAATACAACAAGTTATTTCTAGATTGGTAAGAATGGGTATCCCTGTTATGGGTCATATAGGTCTCACACCACAAAGCTATTTAAATCTAGGATTAAAGAAACAAGGAGAAAGCTTAGCAAGCCAAGAAAAAATCAAGAAAGAAGCTTCTATTCTCGAGAAATTAGGATGTTTTTCTATCGTTCTTGAACATATTCCTGAGTTGCTTGCTAAAGAAATACAAAACAACTTATCAATTCCTACAATAGGCATTGGTGCAGGAAATTTTTGCGATGGGCAAGTCAGAGTCACAGCAGATTTGTTAGGCCTTAATGATGATCAACCACCATTTTGCCAACCGATTATTCAGGGGAAGAAATTATTTAAAGATAAATTAAAAGAATGGGTAGCCTCTGAAAGACTTAATTAATCTCATCCCACCACTTAAACATGGAAATTAGAATTTGATTGCTTAGCTCCATTCCTTTTGGATTACTTAAAAAGAATCTATTCCCCTTTCTCACTAATAGTCCACTTTCAATAAATCTTTCCCATTTTTCAAGCAATTTACTTAAATTACTTTCAAATTTTTTGTTTTCCCAGTTTTGTTCTTTAAACACTTTTTGGATATCTATACCCTCTTTAAGTCTCAATCCCAACATTATTTTCTCATCAATTTCCTTATAGACAAAGTCCTTATTAATGAGGGATGAATCCAAATTAAATTCGTATTGCCTAATTACCCATTCTTTATATTCTTTACTGACTCTTGGTCTAGTCAACTTTTCCCCCCAAGGTGAACTAGTAGAACCTTGACCAAAACTCCACCAGCCCAAACCACTCCAATAAACTCTATTATGTCTAGATTGATGCCTAGGGAGACAATAGTTTGAGATTTCATATCTTGAGTACCCTGAGCTTTTTAAAATTAAATGAGTTGATTCACTATTTATAAAAGCCTCTTCATCAATTGGTAGTTTTAATTTTCCTAAATTAACTAATTTTTTAAAAACAGTTCCATTTTCAATAATTAAATCGTAAATGGATATATGTGGTGGTGAAAACGTTATTGTTTTTTTCAAGTCATCTTGCCATTCTTTAAATCCACTAAGTGGTAAGTTTTGAATTAAATCTAAACTCCAGCTTTTTATTAACCTGGAATCATATACTCTCTTCAACCATAAACAAGATTTTTCAGCATCTTCTCTAACATGCCGCCTTCCCGACTTTTGAAGTATTTGATTATTAAAACTTTGTACCCCAAGACTAAATCTATTTATCCCAGCATTTATGAATCCATAAAGATCATCTTGATTAAAACTAGCTGGGTCAACCTCCATAGTGATTTCAGCACCATAGTCAATTCCATAATTTTCTTTAAAAAGATCAATTATCTCTTTGATTTGTTTAGGATCCAAAATTGATGGTGTACCACCACCTATGTAAATTGTTGAAAGAGGTGATTTGTGCTTAATTGACAATATTTCTCTGTATAAAAAGTGCAAATATTCTTTAACAGTTTTACTTCCATAACCTTGTAAAGTTTCAACTTTATTTCCTAGTGGAATAACGGCAAAATCACAATAAAAGCACCTTCTATGACAAAAACGGATGTTTCTTTAGTTGTTGATGCAGCTATTGAAACTATTGTTGATTCAGTAGTGGAAGGCAAAAAAGTCTCCATACTAGGATTTGGTTCTTTCGAGCCAAGAGATCGTTCTGCAAGACAGGGATTAAACCCTAAGACAGGCGAAAAAATAGCAATACCTGCTAAAAGAGTTCCTACATTCTCAGCAGGTAAGCTTTTTAAGGATAGAGTTCAAGGGTAATCTTTTT